>JASHYE010000216.1 GCA_030043155.1 Candidatus Acidiferrales bacterium
CGGCGGATGGGACGCTTCCGGAGATGGGAGACCTCTTGGCTGGCAGCTTGGCGCAGCTTTCAGTGCGGGTGGCTCGCGCGAGTCGACGGATGTTGTTTGGGGCGATGCGTACCGCATCACGGCCGATGGCGTGACCGTGGAGCGGGGTTTGATTCAGCAGAATGCGCTTACTGATGTAAACGGCGATCCATTGCTGCAGACCAACACGGATTATTCCGTTCGAGCGCAAATCCAGCGCAGCGCCAATCTTGCGCAAGGCACGCTGCGTATCAACTGCTACAGCCCTACGCAGGGATTTTTTGGAAGCGGCCTGGCTGTGACGGCCGTTCAAGCAACCACCGATTATCAGGAGTTCATCTCCGAACTTATGCCGCCGGAAACCTCGCTGCCGAGCGATCTCGTGCTTCAGGTTTACGCCGATGGCTTGCCATCGCCGAGTGGCGAATCTTTTCTGGTGGATAACATCGAAATTTATCCCACCAATGCCGCCGAAGTTCCCGACGTGGTGCGCGCGTCGCGCAACTCCGATCCCGAATCCTATGACGGCGTGCTCGGCCTCATCGAAATCGAAGTGAACGACGGGCAAGCGATTCGCTCTGCATTCGTCATTCGCAACAATCTGTATTTCGTGAAGGAGCGAAGCCTTTACGTCACTTCCGACAACGGTACCGGTGAGCCCGCCACGTGGGACGTCGAGCAGGTTTCCGATTTCACTGGCACGCCTTCCGCACACGGCGTTGGCATGGGAGAGGACTGGGCGGTCATCGCGTCGCGCGCGGGACTCTATCTCTTCAACGGCGGCGAGCCGCAAAAACTCTCGCAGGAAATTCAGCCGGTTTGGGACTCGATCAACTGGCAGTACGGCAGCACCATCTGGGTCACTGTCGACGCGCAGCACAAACGCATCTACGTTGGCGTGCCCATGGGATCAGCAACCGCGCCAAATGAAATTCTCGTCCTCGATTATACTGAGGGCTTCGGCGATCCGCTCTGGCTGGCGTCCTCTACGCCGGGCAACGCGCGCAAATGGGCGCCCTGGTTCATTTCGGCGAATTGCGCAGGATTGATCGAGCGGCCGAACGGAACTGCTGCGCTTTTTCTTGGCAATAACGTTTCAAATGGCAAAATTTATCAGCTCACCGAAGGACAGCTTTCAGACGACGGCGCGGCGATCAATTCCTATTACACAACTGCGTTTCTTTCGCGCACCGGCGCGACCGGCCGCAACCTCTTTGGTTATTTGACCACGTACGTCCAGGGTAGCGGAACACTCAACGTGAATGCCTTCACTCCCGGTGACGCGACGGAAATTCCGCTGGGCACGCTGGCGCTTTCTGCGCCTGCGCCAGAAGATTTGGAGTTGATGACAAACGTCATCGCGGAGCGCATCGCTTACCAGTTCGGCACCAACGCCGCCGGTTCATGGTTTTCGCTGACGAAGCTCGTTCCGTGGGCCAAACCCGCACCGTTCTCGCTCATCCGAGGCCACAATTAGCAAGAATATGCCAAGAATACTGGCAACGATTATAGGGACTTTTCTGATTCTTCGCTCCTGCAACCCATAGGACGTTCTCACAATCTAAACTGAGAATACGGTGTGCAGGGGAAATCGCAGGTGATAAATCGCCGCCGGTGTGCTCAGTTTATCGATTTGCTTATCGCATTTATTCCCGCTGCGGTGATGCTTGCAGGCTGTGCAGGTTCAAGTTCGTCCGGTAGTTCGCCTATTCCACCGAGCGGAACCATTAACCAAATTCAGCACATTGTCTTCATCGTCAAAGAGAATCGCACCTTCGATAATTACTTTGGGACGTTCCCTGGCGCCGACGGAGCCACTACGGGTGAACTCTCCACGGGCCAAGTTATCCCACTCGGCAACACGCCGGATCAAACGCCAAACGACATCTGCCATACCTGGCAATGTGCACGTGACGCCATGAATAGTGGCAAGATGAACCAATTCAACTTGCTCAGTGGAGCCGACACACTGGTCAATGGCACTCCGCTCGCCTATACGCAGATGACGCAGGCCGATATTCCCAACTACTTTGCCTACGCGCAGAATTTTGTTCTTGCGGACCATATGTTTTCGTCTCTGGCGGGGCCAAGTTTTCCGAATCATCTATACTCAGTGGCTGGTCAGTCTGGCGGGGCAATCAACGTTCCAAACAACAGCGACGACAGGTGGGGCTGCGATGCTCCCAGCAACAGTACAGTGCAGGTTCTCGACAGTGACGGCGATATCGATGACGACTACCCTTGCTTTAACTTCCAGACGCTTGCCGACAGCCTCCAGAACGCAGGGATTTCATGGAAATACTACGCGCCAGGCGAAGGGCAGAGCGGCTACATCTGGTCCGTGCTCGACGCCATAAAGCATATTCGCATGGGGTCGCTGTGGACCTCCAATGTTGTGTCCGACACGCAGTTTGTTACCGATGCACAGAGCGGCAATCTACCCGCCGTCAGCTGGTTGGTCACTAGCATGGAGGATAGCGAGCACCCACCGTACAGCACCTGCGCGGGTGAAAACTGGACGGTTCAGCAGATTAACGCCATCATGCAAGGGCCGGACTGGGATGCGACCGCGATTTTCCTTACCTGGGACGATTTCGGCGGATTCTATGACCACGTTCCGCCACCGACTCTTGATCAATACGGGCTGGGCCCGCGCGTTCCGTTGGTGATCATTTCACCGTTCGCGAAACAAGGATACATATCGCACACGCAATACGAATTTTCGTCGGTACTAAAATTTATCGAGGATCGCTTCGGATTGAGTTCGCTCACGGCGCGCGATACAGAGGCCAATGATACGACCGACAGTTTCGATTTTTCGCAGCCACCTCGCTCTCCGCTGATCCTTCAAACGCGCACGTGTCCGGCAACCCCAAGTAATGCGAAACAGGCGCGGCGCACCTTCAACAAGATGAAGGACAACTGACAGGTGCATGATGCCGGGGAAAAACGCTAGGCTTCCGCAAAGCGGCGCCATGCCGCGGCGAGCGCGATAATCACGGTGCCAGCAGCTCCAACAAAATAGCTCATCACGTGAGCGAACAGGTCTGCCATGAACGCGGCGTGCTTTTCCATGGGCAGCAGTGATCCCCATGCCTGCACTGCGGGAATCTGCCCCGTTGAA
>JASHYE010000217.1 GCA_030043155.1 Candidatus Acidiferrales bacterium
GCTCGGAAAAGTGCTTCTTCACTTCTTCGAAGGCTTCATCGGGAACATGCGTTTCGGAGACGAGTGTGACGGATTCCGTCCACGCGAGAGCGGCGCGTTCGCGATCCGAATAAAAAGGAGTTTCGCGCCACGCATTGAGTTCGTAGAGGCGCTGCTCGGTTTCTCCGGCCGCGCGGGCGTCTTTTGAATGCATGTCGAGGCAATAGGCGCAGCCATTGATTTGCGAAGCGCGCATTCTGACAAGTTCGAGCAAGGGTTTCTCGAGTCCGGAATTGTGAAGATAAGTTTCGAGGCCGGCCATGGCTTGATACGCTTTTGGATCTACTTTTGTGAAGTCAGCGATTCTCGCTTTCATTTTACTTGTCCTCCTACTGTCTGGGATGCGGCGACGAGCGGTAACGACCCAATTATTTTGCGGAAAAGCATTTTCACGATGAAATGATTTGTTTACAACAGTAGCAATGCGACGCGACAGAAATATCACAGTCGCGCGCGCAAAAGTCATTCGTAGCGAAGAGCCACCATGGGATCGACCTTCATCGCCCGCCGCGCGGGGATGTAACAGGCCAGCAGCGCCACGAGCGTGAGCAGGACTGCGACCGCGATAAACGTCCCCGGATCAGTGGCTTTGATTTCAAATAGTAAGCTCTCGAGAACTCGCGTCAGAGCTATCGATGCGACGATGCCGACAGCAACTCCTGACAAAGCCAGGAGCATTCCTTCACGGATTAGCATGCGGAGCAGCTGTGCCCGTTGCGCACCCAGCGCCATGCGGATTCCAATCTCATGCGTCCGCTGCGATACGGAGTGCGCGAGTACGCCGTACAGTCCCAAAGCAGCCAGGAATACTGCCACGAGACCAAACGCGCCGATGAGAGTGCTCGCCATTTCTTGCTGCCACACGGAAAAGGCCACTTGTTCTTGTATCGTTTTGGTCTCAAAAAGAGGCAGCGTGTTGTCCAGCCCAGAGACAGTTTGACGGAGTTCTGTTAACGCGACTCCTGGAGGCAAATCTGTATGCAGTGCGATGGTCGCGCGTCCAGAGTAATTTTGGAACAAGGGAACGTACATGATCAGCGGAGGCGGCTCGGTGAGGGACAGATACTTGCAATCCGCTGCGACGCCCACGACCTCTAGCGGTGGCCGCGCAGGGCCTTCAAGGCTGGGCAGCGAGATGAGCTTGCCGATGGCATTCTCGCCGGGCCACATGCGCTCTGCCAGATTGTGGCTTACGATCGCTTTGTCCGGTGTCGTTTTGTCGTCGCTCAAATCGAAGTCGCGACCCTGCACCAGCGAGATACCCAGCGTCTGAAAATAGTGCGGCGAAACGTTGACGATATTCACCCGAAGGCCCCGTTGAAATTCTTGTCCTCTTAGAAGGTTTTGCGGTGGTTCTTCCCCGGGATGGAAGACAGAAGCGCCACCGGGCCACGGATTTGGCGGAATTGAAGTTGAGAGACTGGCGGAGGACACCTTAGGCAGGTGGGCCAATCGCTCAAGAAGCTGGTGATAAAACACGTCTCCGCGCTTTCCATTGACTGCCTTGCCATCCGAATCCCGAAACGCGCCGGTCAAATCACCGTTCGCGTCTTCGTAGCCCTGCTTCGTCAGGTCGATGGAAGCGATAAAAATATTTTTGGTGTCAAAACCCGGATCAGAATTGAGGATCTCATACATGTTGTGGAAAAGCAGACCGGCTGCAATCAACAGAACGAACGACGCGCCGACCTGCGCGGCTGCGAGCACACGTTGCAAAAGGGTTTGACTCCGCGAGCTCGTGGGCGCTCCTTCTTTCAGCGATTTCAAGATATCCGGAGAAGAAGAGCGCAAGGCAGGAAGCACAGTGAACGCGACACCGGCGAGAATCGAAACAAGCAGCGTAAACGCAAGGACGCTCGCGTCCGGATTTACATTGGAATTTCGAATTACGGAGGTGGGCTGTGCATAATGGACAGAAAGCTTGATGATCCATGGAGCGAGAATTAACCCGAGAGCGCCCGACGCAAGCGACATAAATAAACCTTCCGTGACGAACTGGCGAATGAGCCGCCTGCGGGTTGCTCCGAGCGCTAACCGAACCGAAATTTCCCGTCGCCGGCCGGCGGCCCGAACTAACAGCAAACCCGCAATGTTGGCGCAGGCAATTAACAGCAGCAACCCGACGGCGCCAAAGAGCAAGCCTAGGAAACCAGTGAGGTCAGCCCGATCGTCTGGCTCTATACCCACACCACGCCCGAGCGCTACGGAGTGTCCTGTATTGGTAATTGGATAAGCGAGCGCTAGTTGCTGAGCGACAACGCTCATATCCGTTTGAGCTTGCTCGAACGATACGCCGGGCTTCAGCCTGCCGAAAATTCCCATCCATCCCCATGCGCGTTCTTCAAAATAGTGGCCGCCTTTCGACATCGGCAGGCCTTCATTCAACATACTCATCGGCATCCAGACGTCAGTCTTGGCCTCGGCCAGCACGCCAATAAAGTTTGGTGACGCAACGCCAATCACGGTGAATGGGTAACCGTTCAAAATGATTTTGCTCCCCAGGATGGTTGTGCTTGAGCCGAATTTGCCGCGCCAAAACGAATAACTCAGAACGACTACGGGATTGGCGTCCCGCTTCGTATCGTCATCTGGCACGATCAAGCGGCCCAAGGCTGGATGAACGCCGAGCACCGGAAAGTAATTCCCTGTCACGATGTCGCCAATAATGCGCTCGGGCGCGCCCGTGCCGAGATTCATCCACGCTGCGGCATGGCCTGCGAGGCCGGAGAATGAGTGGTTACGGTCGCGATAATCGATGTAATCCGGATATCCACTCACGCTCCATGGATCGCCCTTCTCCATTCGAAACAGCGAAACTAATCGATCAGGATTTGCGATTCCCGGCAATGGCTGGAGGAGCACCGAATTAATCAGACTGAACATCGCGGTGTTGGCACCGATGCCGAGAGCAAGGGTGAGGACGGCAACGGCGGTGAAACCGGGAGATTTGCGCAGTATGCGAAAAGCGAAGCGCAGGTCTTGGAGTACTCCCTCGATGATGGTGATGCCGCGGGATTCGCGGCATTCTTCTTTGGCGCGCTCGACCCCGCCGAATTCAAGGCGCGCGCGGCGCAGAGCTTCTTCGCGCGTGACGCCGGTGCGCATCAGATCTTCGGCGTAATTTTCGATGTGAGAGCGAAGCTCAGCGTCCATGTCGCTCTCTGCGCGAGTACGGTGGAAAATGGTACGTAGCCAAGAACGACTTCGAGCGAACATTCTCACACGTGCCTCTCTAATCTAAATCGTTGCAATCCGTTCGTGCATAGTTCTTGCAGCCACTCGCCACTACATTTTTCATACTTCCTCCGGCGTGGTGCGCAAAATTCCGGCGATGACGTCGGCCATGCGGTTCCAGTTCTGCGCTTCGGCCTGCAGGCGGCGTTTGCCTGCTGCGGTGAGTCGATAGTATTTCGCTTTGCGATTGTTTTCCGACTCACCCCAGGCGCTCATAATCCAGCCCTGATGTTCGAGGCGATAGAGCGCG
>JASHYE010000218.1 GCA_030043155.1 Candidatus Acidiferrales bacterium
CCACCGAAAACTCAACCAGCGTGCCTGTGCCGCCGGGGCACGCCACATAGCCGGAACCGCGTTCGATGAGCGCGAAGAGGCGCTCTTGCCAGGTTTTTACGGAAATAACTTCATCGAGCCAAGCATTGGCGCGCGATGAAAAAAATTCTGCGGTGATCCCGATCGTGTGACCGCCCGCTTGCTTCGCTCCGCGAGAAACAGCCTCCATCACGCCGCCGTATCCGCCGCCGCATACGGCGAATCCACGAGAGGCAAGCTGCGCTCCGAGTTCGAGCGCGAGCGCATAGTGCCGATGGCCTTCCGATGGACGTGAACTTCCGAAGACCGTGATGATTCGGGCAGGACGAGTGGCGCTCATTTGCTCTTTGTTGACGCATGCTTTTTCTTGACGGGTATTGCAGGCGCACCAAGATCCTGGACCATGGCAACCGCGATCGCATCGAGGACTTTCTCAGCGACGCGCCCCGGGCCGCTATTGTGATTATCGAACATGGAAAAAATCAGATGCTCGCCGTTCACCGTAGTCGCGAAGCCGGACATCGCTTGAGTGCGCGCGACCGAACCAGTCTTGGCCTGAATTCGACCTTGTGCCGGAGTATCAATCATGCGATGTTGCAGCGTTCCATCAAGGCCCGCGACAGGCAACGTGGAAAGGAAAGCGCTGCCCCATGGTTGCTGCTCCACATATTCAAGCAGCGCGACAACAGCGCGCGGAGTCACCAGATTCTCACGCGAAAGCCCTGAGCCATCATCCACCAGAACGTCTCCAACCGGAATGCCGATCGAAGTGAGAAATTTCTGCTCAATTTGCAAGCCGGTGGATAACGACCCTATGCCAGTCTTTTCCTTTGCGACGGTGCGCAGCAAGATTTCGGCATGAAGGTTTTGGCTTACTTTGTTCAGCACGCGCACAATTTCGATTAACGGCGGCGAATCATGCTCGGCGAGAACCACCGGAGGCGGCGCTGTCGAAACCGTAGGAGCCGATTGCGGCTGAATCGATGTATCGTCGGGAGGAGGCAGCTGACCGTGCTGCGCGCGCGCCTCGCCGGTCACACGAATGCCTCTTGCCGTCAACATTTGCTTCAGAACGTGAGCGGTGTAGTTTGCCGGATCGGGCATCGCTGCGCCCAGATCTATGGTTGCATGACCAACAGGCACGGAGCCGCGAATGAGATATCTTCCCGAAGGCTCCATCAGAGTGTGGAAGTCAGGAGGAGAATCCGCAGTTCCTGTCGTCAAATCGAAGTCGTAAACCGCGTACCCGGGCCACGGCTCAATCGTAGCCCACGCACGCGCACCGACTTGGTCTCCGGGCGTAACTTTGATATCGAGGCCGTTGTCGTCAAAACAGATCGCGCTGACCGCTGCGCCATAATCTTCCGGCAAATCCCCGATGGCCCAGCCATCCGGATACGGCTCGTACGGGAAATAGGAATCATCGGCCACTACATCGCCATCAACTTCCCTCAGGCCTTTTGCGACTAGTTCATCAACCAGCTCTGCAAGCGGTTTGTCGGAGTCTCCGTCAATGGGATTCGCAGCATCATAGGGAATTCGCCGATTGGAAAAATCGGGATCGCCGCGTCCGGCCAGCACAAGATCGCCGCTCAATCGGCCGGCCGAATCGAGCGTACCGTGCGTTTCAATCGTGGTGCGAAAGCGGTAGTCTGGCCCGAGCAGTGACATTGCGAGCGTGGTGGTGAAGAGCTTCGTGTTGGAGGCCGGAGTAAAGTAACGATCCGCATTCAGCTCGTAAATCGGCTGCTTTGTTTCGGCGTCGACTATGAGCACCCCGATGAATGCCTTCTGCGCTGTGGGATCAGCGAGCGCCGCATCAACGGCTTCCTGAAATTGGACGATGCCTGCGCGCTCGCGCCCCAATTTCTTTTTGGATTTCTGCGCGAACGCTGGAGAGGACGCGATGAAAATGACCAGGGCGAAAACGATCGAGCGAGTCGGTTCCCGGCGCACAGAATCTCCGATCTCTAAATGAAATCAAGAATGTCGTGCGGCGCGATTATATTCCATCTCCCTACCGCTTCCTCGCTGCTATCTCGCGCGAGTTATTCAAGGGAGATGTGCGAATTGCGCGGAGCGTCCTTGTCGAGAGGCGGTGGATTTACTAATATGGGGCGCAAATCGAGGAGGATTCGCACATGCGGAAAATGCTCACCCTGGTGATAGCGTTCGTGCTGGCCGGTTTGGCTCCGCTGTTGAGTTGCTCAACCGCTCATGCCGATAAGGTCAGCAAGGAAGATCAGCGCCTGCAGAACGCCGGTCAAGTGATCAAGGAAATCCTGAACATCCCCGATGATATTCCGCAGGACCTGCTGGATAAGGCGGAGTGCGTGATCGTGATTCCGTCGGTGCTGAAGCTGGCCTTTGGGTTCAGCGCCAGCTATGGACGCGGGGTCATGACCTGCCGCTCCGGCGCTCATTTTGAAGGGCCATGGGGCGCGCCTACAATGATGGCGCTCGAAGGCGGCGGCGCGGGCCTTCAGCTCGGCGGACAGGCGACCGATTTCGTTCTGCTTGTGATGAATGCGCGCGGAGCCAGCGCCATTCTGAGCAGCAAAGTCAAATTGGGCGCGGACGCAGCGGCCGCCGCGGGACCGAAAGGCCGCGATGCAGCTGCGGATACCGATGTAACCATGCGCGCGGAGATTCTCACGTACTCGCGGTCCCGCGGACTCTTCGCGGGCGTGTCACTCGAAGGCTCAACGCTACGGCCCGATAATGGCGGAAACGAAGCAGTTTATGGCCGCAAAATCGATGCGAAGGACATCGTGCTGAAGGGTACGGTGAAAGCTCCGGCCGCAGGCCAATTGCTGCTGGACACCCTGCAACGCCACTCTCCGAAAAACCATTCGGACCCGAAGTCGCTCGAGTAAACGGTAACCCGGCATTACGCCTGGTCATCTCTGTTGGCAAGTCATCATGGCCATTCGAATCATTACCGTTGAAAGGGAGTACGGAAGCGGCGGGGCGAAAATCGCGGAACTTCTGGCCGCAAGGCGAGGCTGGAAACTCTGGGACACCAACCTGACCGGCGAAATCGCGCGCCGCGCCAACGTGGACCCGCAAGCCGCTCAGCGTTGCGACGAGCGCTGTGACCCGTTACTGCACAGGCTGTTCAAAGTCTTTGCGCGCGGCAGTTACGAACGCAGTATGCCTCTCGCCGACGCTCCCGGCTTCGACACCGACAGCATGGTGGCGCTGCTGCATCGTGTAATCGAAGACGTGGCCTCCGCGGGAAACTGTGTGATCGTAGGCCGTGGTTCCCCTTATATTCTTCGCAATCGTAGCGATGCTTTCCACGTTTTCGTTTACGCGTCGGAGGCGGAAAAGATCCGGCGGCTTGCATCGATCGGCAAAAAAGAGAAAGAAGCGGCGGAACTGATCCGCACAATCGATCATGAGCGCAGTTCATTCATCAAGCGCTACTTTGGCGGCGACTGGCCCACGCGTGAGCTTTATCACCTGATGATAAATGCCGCAATTGGCGACGATAATGTCATCGAAACGATCTTCGGTGCGATCGACATTTTCGAAAAGAAAGCCGCCAGCGTCGCAACGTAAGCCACGCGTTTGCTCCTATCGCACCAAGATTTGCGCGAGAAGATCTTCTCGCCCAACGCTACGCCAAATTATCCGGCGCTAACCTTTCTCTCAATGCGCGGAAGTCCAGGAAAGTTTGGCAATTCTGGAGCGTCTTCCTGTGCTTGTGTCCCCAGCGCCAGACTCATCTGCGGTGTGCGCCAAGCGCGCGCGTCAGAGCCGCTGCGGTCAGGACGCACATCGAAGCCGTACTTTTTTCGCAGACGCTCCACCCGCGACGAGATTTCGTGGCGATAAGCCTCGGGCGCGTTTCCATTAGCTACATACGTTTCTTTGTATCGGCGTGCGAGCTTTGGAAATTTCGCCTCTATGAACGGAATAAACTGCTTGAGCGCCGAGGGCATCAGGAAAAGGACGCGTCCAGCAAACCACATCGCGCCGGCATCTCGGGCCGCTCTGGCCAGCGCGTCGAGAGCTTCTTCGCCATCGGTGATGCCTGGAACAATGGGCATCGCGAGCACGCCCGCATCAATTCCCGAGTCGCGCAGGCGGTGGACCGCTGCGAGACGCAAGTCTGGCCGAGGCGCACGAGGTTCAAGCAGACGCGCCAAGCGGACGTTCACTGTAGTCACCGATAGATTGACGCTCAACGACGAGCGCCTGGCGATCTCCTTCAGCAACTCAATGTCACGAATGACGCGATTGGACTTCGTGGTGATCGAAACACTAAGGCCATCGTAAGCCGCCATCTCTTTCAGAATTGACTGCGTGACTTGATATTCCTGCTCAGCGGGCTGGTAAGGATCCGTCGCCGTGCCGATGGCAATGTGCTCGCCCCAGATTTTTCTGTCGCGCAGATCGCGAGCCACCAGCGCTGTGGCGTTGCCCTTCACATAAATTTTTCTCTCGAAATCTCCGCCATCCAGATCCATGTATTCATGCGTGTAACGCGCATAGCAGTATTTACAGCCGAACTCGCACCCGCGATATGGATTAACCGTCCAGCCGAAAGGCACTCGCGGCGAATCGCATCGATTCAGAATCGAGCGCACCGGCAGCACGAAGTATTCCGTGCCACGTTTCGCTTCACTCAAGCGGGAGGATGCGGCGAGGCGCGCGATACCTACCAGTTCGTCCGCAGGCTTCAAACTCCGGCCATCGGCCGGAGGGGGCGGAGAAGCGCTGCGTGGCTCACTCGAACCGTTGGGAGCGGCGGCGGGAAAAAGAGTGAGGCTGGTTTCGACCGAAGGGGACACTGAACGCCTTATCGGCGCCGGTGCGGTTCGGATCGTGGGAAAAGTAGCCATCGATATTGCGACCACCTCGCCAGTGGAATGTTTTAAGTATTTCGCTTTTATTTCGCCATGTCAAGAATATTTATTCGCTATTTATTCGCCTATACGTTCCTCATCGGAGGTGACTGACCCGCAGGACAGCTGTTACACGACGCATCGGGTTGGCATAATTGAGCGGAATTCCTGTGAGCGACGTCAACATACTGATTATCGACGATGACTCCGCAACCCAGCATGCGCTTCAGCATGTCTTTGACACCGAGGGGTGGCGCGTCAGCGTTGTGCCCGTTCCCAGCGAAGCCATGCGGGAGCTGGCGCGTGGCTGCTGGACTCTCGTAGTTGTCAATGTCGCCCTGACCGATTTGACCGGCCCGCTCTTTACGACGCTGAAAACTCTCGCGCAGACGGAAGCTGATCCAGAGGGAAGTCAGAGGCTCTTGCGCGTGCTCTTTCTTGTGCCTGCGAGAGCCGCGCGCTGGGCGCTGCCTGTGCTGGAGCGCGAGTCCCTAACATTTGTGAGCAAGCCTTTCCATCTCCACGACCTTCTCGAAAAGATCAGCGACCTATTGATCGAAGCGAACGCCATTTCACGTCCCATCCGGGATGTACACTTACCCACCATCAAGGAGCGGCGTCATCGCGACAGGCGGTTTGGAGCTGATCGGGGACGCGGGCAGATGTTTGCCTCGCGTGAAGATTACATGATGACGGAAGAGGAGATCGCTGAGTTTGAAAAGCAGGAGGAAGAGGAACGCAGGAAACGCGAGGAAGACGGAAAAAAACACGAAGTTCTCTGAAGTTTGTTTACATGCTTCTTCAACTTCTCATGAACCCAGCAGTTATGCCTAGGAGTTATAGTTGCTCAGGTTTGTACCGCGCTGCGTAAAGGCCGGTAGCTTCCGTGATATCCAAATCTGCGATGAGCAATCCCTCTTTCCCGTACGGCTGGTAGCTGAGTAACGTGCCGTCTGGCCGCACGACGGCGGAAGTGGTTGGGGACTTAGGGCTGGCATAGTTTACGGTTGCAACCCAGCACGTGTTCTCCGCCGCCCGGCACAACATCGCTTTTTCAAAGAAAGTATTCGCAGGGTCTGCGAAACTCGAAGGCGCGTAGCCGCCAGGCTCGGCTTCGTGGAAGTGAAGATGGAACACGACGTGTGCGCCTCGGCGAGCGGCCCAGCGAAACGTCTCGGGGTAGCGCCAACCCTCGTGGCAAATTGAGATACCAAATCTCAGCGAACCGGCTTGAAAAATCTGCCTTCCAGAACCAGCAGAATAGATACCTTCTTCAGACGGGGCGATCTGAACTTTGTCCTGAAAACCGGCGCGTGCGCCGTCACGATGGATGATCAGGGCGGTGATCAGCAAAGCATCATTTACGATTCGCTCGGTGCCGAGAATCACTGCGATATTTGCTTTGCCAGCTGCCGCAGCAATGGTTGACCATGCGCGTTCGAGAAATGCCGCGTCCGGCGGCGGGATTCGCTTACTTGCTTCTCTGTAGCCCGGAACAAAGCATTCTGGAAAGCAAATAATGTCGGCGTGCTCCGCGGACGCTTGAGCGATGGTTCGCTCCGCTGACGTGACTGACTCCGCAGGATTTGCCGGGAATCTGATGTTGGCAAGTGCAATTCGAAATGTGTCCATTGAGGCAGGGACTTCGACGCCACAAACGAAAGGCTATCTGCCCATCGCTCCAACCTCCCCGGCTTTGCAACGATGCACGGTGCTCCGATCCTTGGTTTCGGCGAGGAGCTCTTCCACGCTTTTGTTCTCGACAGGATGGCGCAGCGCCGGCGCAATTTCCGCGAGCGGAATCAGCACAAATCGCCGTTCCGTCATTCGTGGATGGGGAATTTCGAGTTCCGGAGCGCGAACTACGCTTGATCCGTAAAGCAGGATGTCCAAATCGATCACGCGCGGACCCCGACGCACGGAATGCCTGCGGCCAAGTTCGTTTTCAATTTCCTTGAATGCGCGGAGCAACTGCCGTGGCATGAGCTCCGTCTCCACTTCTAAAACGCAGTTCAGGAACCATGCCTGTGTGGCCACGTCAACCGGCTCCGTCGAATAGATCGACGACTGGCGCGCAACGTGTATCCCTCTCGCTCCGAGCGCCTGAATTGCGGCAGCGATCTGTTGCTCCCGGTCGCCGACATTCGAACCGAGCGAGACATAAACAGTTTTCATTTCCTTTTGCTCCATCGGCTCAGAAAAGTTGCGGTTGCCGCCGCGGTTCCTCCATCCCGAAGCGCTTATACGCAAGCGCTGTTGCCACGCGGCCGCGCGGGGTGCGATCGATCAACCCCATTTGCATCAGGTACGGCTCGTAGATTTCTTCAATCGCATCTTCTTCTTCGCTGAGTGAAGCCGCCAGCGTATTCAAGCCGACCGGGCCTCCGCCATATTTTTGAATGATCGCCAGCAAAAGGTTGCGATCCACCTCATCAAGCCCGTGTTCATCAACGCCGAGCATCTCAAGCGCTTGTTTCGCAACACTGGATGTGATTGTGCCGCCGGCCCGCACCTCCGCGAAATCGCGCACGCGTCGCAGCAATCGGTTCGCCACCCGAGGCGTGCCTCGGCTGCGTCGCGCAATTTCCTCGGAACCGCCGTCATCGATCGAAATTCCAAGAATTCGCGCCGACCGCCGCACAATTTCAACCACGTCGGCAGTAGTGTAAAAATCGAGGCGATGCACGATTCCGAATCGCGAGCGCATCGGCGCCATAATCAGGCCGGCGCGCGTGGTTGCGCCAACCAACGTGAAGTTCTGTAATTGATAAGGATGAATCCGCGCGCTCGCACCCTGGCCGATAATCAAGTCGATGCGGAAATCTTCCATAGCTGGATAAAGAATCTCCTCTATCGAAGGCATCAAGCGGTGAATCTCGTCCAGAAAAAACAATTCGCGAGCCTCAAGTGCGGTCAGAATAGCGGTGAGGTCCCCTTTGCGCTCAAGCATTGGGCCTGAGGAGATCTTGATGCCGACCTGCATTTCGCTTGCGAGAATCTGCGCAAGAGTTGTCTTTCCCAGTCCGGGCGGACCATAGAGCAGCACATGATCGAGCGCTTCGCCACGGCTCCGCGCCGCTTCGACCGCAATTTTGAGGTTCTCTTTTACGCGCGATTGGCCTACAAAATCCTCGAACCTTTGCGGACGAACGCTCGCATCCAGCCGCGCATCTTCATCAAATGCCCGCCCTGAAACGACGCGATCTCTTGATTCAGCCATCTTTGCTGTACTCATTCCAGTCAACCTCGCTCACAAATTGCGGGCTCGCCGATATCTACTCAGCTCGCGCAGCGCGAGCGCCTTTTTCGAGTGCAGTTCCACCGAGCCTCTGCAAGGCCGCGCGCAGCAACGCGTCGAATGTTGTGTTTTGCCCGCGTACTTGTTCGATGGTGCGTTCAACCGAGCGTGGCTCGTAGCCCAAATTGACGAGAGCAGAACTTACATCGGATTCGACTTGCGACCCCGCCGGTGCCTTGCCCAAATCCGTGATGTCCACAGCGGCAGCTTTATCGCGCAGCTCCAGAATAATGCGCTCCGCAGTCTTCTGGCCAACGCCAGGAACGCGCCTCAATTGAGCGATGTCCCCCTTGCGAACCGCAGGGATGAGCTCATCCAGAGATAGTCCAGACAATATCTTCAGGGCAACACTCGGCCCGACCCCGGAAACGGAAATGAGCAACTCGAAGCATTGTTTTTCCCGCGTGGTAAGAAATCCGTAGAGCGCGATCTGGTCCTCGCGCACGTGGGTATGAATCAACAGTGTTGTTTCCGCGCGCAGCGCTCCCAGTCCCGCGAAAGTGGAAAGCGGAACCTGCACCTGATATCCCACTCCGCCAACGTCCAAGATGATTTGGTTCGGCCGCTTGTCAATCAATGCGCCGCGAAGCTGCCCGATCATGCGAGTGATTATTGATTAGAGTCAATACTGTGTCAACGCAAGTGAAACGAGCGTTTCCGTGCAAAGAACGATTCGTAACATCCGACCGTCAGCCATCCCTGCGCCACTGATTCTTTTGGTGAATCTACGAATTTACGGAAGCAAGACATTCAGCCGTTCGGAAAACCGCCGTAATTACTGTGCGAAATCGAGATGTGGAGTTGTTTTCGGACAGTTCATTCCGCAGCGAAAATTTATTTTCATTCATCTGGCACCATGAGCGATTCATTGCGAAAACTCGCGCGTCTAATTTTGCTGAAGGTGCTTCATGAAAGAAAAGGAGAACAACAATGACGCGCAACAGATTGGGTCACATGTTTGTATTCGCGCTGCTTCTTGCTTTGGCTCTTCCAGTGATGGCAGCGCCCAAAAACAAAAACACAATGCAGACGAGCGGCGCCGTTTTGGCTAAGGGAGACTTCACTCTCTACACCGCGCGGTCGCTGAATGGGACTGCTCTGAAGCCAGGCGATTACAAAGTGGTGGCAACGAATTCGCAAATTTCCTTCGTTCACAATGGCAAAGTCGTCGCGCAAGCGTCGATTCAGTGGCAGGACAGTGCGCCCGTGGGTGAGAACACATTAGTCGCTGACAGCGGAAATATCAAAGAGATCCACTTCAAGGGCAAGAAACAATCCGCCGTAGTCTCCTGAACTAGCACTAGCACGGGCGTCGAGCGAATCGACGCCCGTGTTTTTTTCATTGGCGGATCCAACGGCGCTAGTGGCGCAGACGGTCCTTGCGGACTGCTTCCTCGACCAGGCTGTCCAGTTCGCTGCGCGTAAGCGGAATCCCGTCGGGCTCGGAAGAATCAGACGTAATAGGGCAGCCCGCCGCAGCGCTCTCGATGCCATATCGCGCGCGCGCCACAAGCAATTTGTCTACGTCCTCGCGGGAGAGCAGGACTTGTTTGTGAAGCAACTCCGTCACAAGAGCCACACGCGCAAAGTGTTCGACCGTTTCCATTCGATAGTAGGCGGTCAGCAGGTCGGCTCCGCACGTCACCACGCCATGGTTGGCCATAAGAATGGCATCGTGCGACTGCACGAATGGCTCGATTGAGTCTGTGAGTTCTGACGTGCCAGGCGTCCCGTATTGCGCCAGCGGCACGCTTCCCAGGCCGATCACCGCTTCGCTCAGCAGCGCCTTGTTCAAAGGCAATCCGGCGGCGGCGTATCCGGTGGCCGTCACCGGATGGGCGTGACAAACGGAATTCACGTCGGGTCGCAAACGATAAATCAGAAGATGCATCGCAAGCTCTGAAGAAGGGTTCCGGCGTCCAGAAAGTTTGTCGCCCGCAAAATCGGTAATGACCAGGTCGTCGGACGACATCATCCCCTTCGAGATGCCAGTCGGAGAAGTCAGCACGCGCTTAGAATCGAGACGAAGGGAAATGTTTCCATCCGTCGCCGCGATGAAATTCTGCGCGTGTAGCCATCGCCCCACAATGCAAATGTCACGGCGATGTTCTTCTTCGCTTTTTAAGGCGCCATGCGAAATGATGTCACAGGCCATCAGCAATTCGTCGCCTGCACCTTATACACGAAGACGAACTATATTTCTAGTTGTCTGGCAGAGAAAAGCTCGGAACTGCTATGCGTAGATGCCGCGATGCTTCAACGCAATGGCCACGCGGTCAATGGCCAGCATGTAGGCGGCGATTCGGTTGTTGACCCCATGCTTTTCCGCATAACGCACAACGTTATCGAAGCTGCGGTCCATCACATCCTGCAAGCGCTCGTTTACTTCGCTTTCGCGCCAAAAGAAGCCTTGCCGGTCCTGCACCCATTCGAAATAACTGACCGTCACCCCTCCGGCGTTTCCCAGGATATCGGGAATGATAAAGACGCCCTTTTTCCCGAGGACTTCATCCGCCGGAGCTGTAGTCGGTCCATTAGCGCCTTCGCAAAGAATTTTCGTTTGCACACGGCTCACATTTTGGCTCGTAATCTGGTTTTCGATCGCCGCAGGAACCAGAATGTCACACGGTTGGAAGAGCACTTCAGAAGAGGAAAGTTTCTGGCCGCCGCCCGGAAAATCGGGCAGAGACTTATGCTGGTCGTAAACCCAGTCGACCACTTTTGGAACATCAAAGCCCTTTTCGTTGTACAGCGCTCCATGCACGTCCGCCAACCCGATAATTTTGTATCCCGCTTCATGCATCAGGCGCGCGCCCATCGACCCAACATTTCCAAATCCCTGAATCACCACGCGGCAATTTTCTTTCTTCATCCCAAGCTTCGCGATAGCCCGGTTGCACACCATCATTACGCCGCGCCCTGTGGCCTCGGGCCTTCCGAGCGAGCCTCCGAGCTCGAGCGGCTTTCCGGTAACGACCGCCGTCACGGTGTGCCGCATGTGCATCGAATACGTATCCATCACCCACGCCATGATTTGCGCGTTGGTATTCACGTCCGGTGCAGGCACATCGCGCTCCGGGCCGATGTAATCGGAAAGTTCCGCCGTATAACGCCGCGTCAGTGCCTCCAATTCCCGCTGCGACATTTTGCTCGGATCGCAGATGATCCCGCCTTTCGCGCCACCAAATGGAATGTCGACAACAGCGCACTTCCATGTCATCCACGACGCCAGCGCACGCACCTCATCAAGAGTCACGTCTGGAGCGTAGCGGATGCCGCCTTTTCCGGGTCCGCGGACCAGCGAATGCTGCACGCGATAGCCGGTGAAAACTTCCAGCCGGCCATCATCCATTTTCACCGGTATGTAAACTGTTATTTCCTTGTTGGGGTGCTGCAGGTATTGGTAGAGATCCTGAGGAAGAGCCAGTTTCTTCGCCGCTTCCTCAAAGCGCGCCTCTGCAGCCTCGTAAGGATTCAGTTCATGTTCAAGCGACAGCGTTGTTGCCATGATTGCTTCTCCCCAGAAAAATGGAATTGGATGATAGCACTGGCCGGTCCCAGACGGCAGAAGTTCCGTCGCGGTAAGTGCTCAGCCGATGCCGCAGAGTCCAAAATTGCGAAATCCAGTATACGGAGCGCCAAGGTAGCGGCGCAAGGAGCGCCTCCATTTTGACCATTGATTGGTAGGCAACCGGCTATTCGACGAAAAGTGATCACGCTCGCCTTTCATAAACGAAGTGATCGAGAATCAGCTTTGCCAATCGCTGCTGATCATGCCGTATCACGTCGCTCCGCTGCAGCAGGTTACCTGCCACACAACGCAGGCCCATCTCGCGCAATTCTTCGAGGGAGGGCTCTACCGGCTCAGCCCCCTCCTTTCGATATCGTCGCAATACGTCCGTGCGTGCCATCGCTTGGTTCCAGATGACGGCGTCGAAAAAGCTTCTGCCTGCGTGATCATAAATTGCACGCACGTGATCCGCCAGGGAGTAACCGGTAGTCTCGCCAGGCTGCGTCATCAGATTGGCGATGTAAACACATTTTGCTCGTGAGTTCGCGATGGCTTGCGCCATGCCTCGAATAAGCAGATTGGGAATAATGCTCGTGTACAGCGAACCCGGACCCAGCAAAATCAGATCCGCCTCGCGAATCGCGCGAATCACTTCGGGGAGCGGCCGTGCCGTTGCCGGGACAAGACGAATACTGCGAATGCGTCGCCGCGAACGGGAAATGCGAGTTTCACCAGCAACGGTCTTCCCATTGTCCAGCTTTGCTTTCAACGTGACGTTCTTTGCCGTGGAAGGGAAAATTCGGCCGCGCGTCGCAAGCACATTGCTCGACAACCGCACCGCTTCGGGGAAGTCGCCTGTGATATCAGTTAAAGCCGTAAGAAACAGGTTGCCGAAGCTGTGCCCGCCAAGCCCATTTCGCGATCCTGGAAAGCGATATTGGAACAGCCGCGCTAGGAGCGCCTCGTCCGGCGAAAGTGCCACCATGCAATTTCGAATGTCGCCTGGAGGCAAAATCGAATACTCGCGTCTTAACCGCCCGGAACTGCCTCCATCATCTGTAACAGTCACCACAGCGTCGATTTGCACACTCGCACGGTCTTTTTCACGAGGGTGCGAAGTGTATTCTTTTAGCCCGCGCACCAACATCGAAAGCCCCGTTCCGCCTCCAAAGGCGACGATGCGGATTGGTCTTGAGCGGGTTTTCGCAGCTGTCAACACAAACGGTAGGAGCTAACGGTAGGAGTTAACCGCTTGCGCCCTCTCGCTCAGGATAGAGAAGTTCTGTGAAACGTGGGTCTTCTTGCAGAAAGGCAAAATCCTCATCATTCCGAGCGCGATAGCGATTCTCCGCGCGCAAATGAATCGCGATTTTCAGGTTTTCCATCGAAGACTCGGCCTCGCCTGTCAGACAATCGAGGGCCGCCATGGCATACACGATGTGGTCAGCTTTCGGCGCAGCTTTGCGCGCGCGATCCAGATGTTCCCGAGCGTCATCCCAGCGGCCTAAATTCATCATGGCAATGCCCTGATTGTAGTGGTCCTCAGCTGTTTTAGCCGACGGTTGCGCGCTTCCGGAGATTCTCTGGCCGCAGATTCTCAGATGAATGCGGGCGCGGTCGGCCAACTCCTTGTTTGGGCCTTGGATTACGCGTTCGAGGGTCTCTTTCGCCCGTGGGAATTTCTGCTGCTGGAGATATTTCAGGCCCTCCTCGTAAGCTCTCAGTTGCTGAACCGTAGCCTGATCATTTGAGTCCCGCAGCACACTGGCATGACTGCCTTGCTGCAGCCCCTTTTTTTTCAGTTGTTTACGGATAGAAGGCCGCGAGGAACCGCCATTGCCCCTGTGCTTGGTCTTACCGCTTGAGCGCGCCATACGAGACGCAAGCATATCAGCGGCCGATTCTGTCGTCAACTCAGCAGTTTCGGTTCGAATTCGCCCATTGCCAGGGCAAAATTGAACACGCGGCTGAATTCCTGATTTTCGCGCAATTTGCAGGGTTAAGGAATATCATCGCCGCCATTCCGACGTTATCTGTTCCGAACCAGCACGAAAGAGACCAGATGTTTGCGGCGCACTCTATGCTATAAGTAAAACGCGACCAAACTGAGGACTTGTGCCGTTTATAAACTTTCCCGCGCGAGAGATTAACTGCAAGCTTGTCTATTATGGCCCCGGTCTCGGGGGCAAGACCGCCAATCTGCAATGGATCTACGACCATACTGGTACAGGCCAAAAAGGGAAAATGGTTTCGCTCGCCACGGAAACAGATCGCACTCTGTTCTTCGACTTTCTTCCTCTTGATCTCGGCACAGTGCGAGGATTTAAGACTCGCTTCCATCTTTACACTGTTCCAGGCCAGGTATTCTACGAAGCCAGCCGCCGGTTAATTCTGAAAGGTGCCGATGGCGTGGTATTTGTTGCTGACTCGCAGGAAGAGCGGCTCGATGCGAACTTCGAAACCATCGACAACCTGAAAGAGCATCTGAAAGACCACAATCTGAATTTCGATACGATTCCTTACGCTCTGCAGCTCAATAAGCGCGACCTGCCCAATGCTATGCCAACCCCAGAATTAACCAAACAATTGCAGTTGAAGGGCGAGCCTGTCATCGAGGCGGTTGCCGTTCAGGGACAAGGCGTTTTCGATACTCTCAAGGAAGTTGCCAAGCTTGTGCTGAACGATCTGAAGAAGAATTCGTAGGCTGTTTGGATTCCCGTTAACGTTAACCCGCTGCCGGATTTGCCGATACAAAACTGGCGACTGCTTTGGCTTCATCATCCATCGTCGGAATCGTTTCCGTCAGGCGCATCACTTCCAGAACTTCGCGTGCGTGCCCTGCCGGATGCAAAAGCTTGAATGCGCCTCCAGCTTTTTTCATTGACGTGTAACCTTGAAGCAAGCTGCAAATACCTGAGCTGTCTAATTGCGTAACTTTTTGCAGATTAACGAGGATCTTTCTCGCGCCCTGTTTCGATAACTCCCGCAACCTCTCTGCAAGTGCGTCGCTGTCCGGCCCAATAATGAGTCGTCCGTCCAAATCGATAACATCGACGTCCGACAACCGACGCATCGAAATTCTCAGAACCATATTCGCTCTCCTCTAACAACAGCTCTTTCCTGAGCATCTGAACGGTAAGCCGTCATTATACCCTCAGCCATCAGTGGTGAGCATCGACCATATCTAAATAATGTTGCGGCGGTGCTGCCTTGACAACATAGCTTGGCCCGCATAGCGTTGGCGAAAATGAAATATCAGCGCTTACATTCCTGGCGCGTCACTCCAAAAGAAGCTGCCAGCATTCAGCTCAGGTTCCGCTCAAAGGTCGAGCTGACAGACCGCCTTCCACGCATTCGACTTGTTGCAGGCGCAGATTTGGCCTTTGATAGGGAAGGGAAGCGCGCCATTGCGGGCGTGGTGGTTTATTCCTTCCCGGAGATGCAGGAAATCGAGCGCCTATGGCGCGAAAGTCCAGTCCGATTCCCTTATGTTCCGGGCCTGCTCAGCTTCCGGGAAGCGCCCGCGCTTCTCAAAATCTTCGCGCGCTTGAAAAATACACCAGATCTGATTTTTTGCGACGCCCATGGCTATGCTCACCCGCGCCGATTTGGCCTTACTTCGCACCTCGGCGTTTTGCTGGATACACCCGCCATCGGCTGCGCGAAATCCATCCTCATTGGAACTCACGGGCGCCTTCCCTTTGAAGCGGGAGCATGGACACCATTGCATGATCACGGTGAAACCATCGGCGCAGTTCTACGCACTCGCACCGGCGTGAAGCCGATCTATGTGACGCAAGGCCATCGCGTCTCGCTCCAAACCGCCCTGAATTTCGTGCTTGCCGTGCTCGACGGTTTTCGCATCCCGCGGCCCACACGCGATGCGGACCATTTCGTTGCCGCCGTCAAGCGTGGAGAATACTCCGGTCAGCGCAACGCCTCCGGCCCAGCCAACCGCCCCGCCTTCCCCGTTCGCGCCAGGAAACACCTTCGCCTTCTCCGCTCTTGAACCGTTCCGCATCGGCTACACTACTTCTTAGAGCCCCCGCAGAATTCCTCCCGGGTATTTGTGTGCTGGATCGAAGCGATAGCGCGTCAGAAATATCCCTGGAGCAGCAGATCGATCAGATCGAGATAGCCCGGAAGCACCTAAGGGGCTTGGAGCGCCGTGATTGGTGGCTTTGGTGGAGCGCCGTCACCGTAATGATGTTGCTCACGCTCGCCGTCGTCGTAGTTTCTCTTCCCAGTATCCTCCGCGAATCCGATCGCATCTTTCAGCTCAATCTCAGTCTGGCGATCCATGCCCTCGTGGCGCTCGTTTTGCTCTTCAACCTTTACACCGTCTATCAGCAGTGGCTCATCAAGCGTCTGCGGGCACAAACCGCCAAGCACCTCGAAATCCTTTCGCGCCTGCGCATTCGCGCCGAGGAATTTCAGCAGTTGGCCACTCGCGATTCTCTCACTGGTCTCTCGAACCGCCGCCTCGGAGAGGAGCGCCTGGCAGCCGAAGTCGCGCGCTCAGAACGCCACGGCCATCCTCTGAGCGTGCTTCTTCTGGACCTCAACAGATTCAAGGGGATTAACGACCGCTATGGCCACCCCGCGGGAGACATGGTCCTCAAAAGATTTGCGGAGCGATTGAACCGTGTGATACGCGCATCCGATTTGGCAGCGAGGCTCGGCGGAGATGAGTTTCTCGTCATACTGCCCGAGTGCTTGCCGGATCGCATCCCGGTTCTGCTCAAGCGTCTCGGTGAATTGCAGGTCGACTGGGGCGATGAAAAACTCACCGTCTCCAGCGCTGCCGGCTGGGCAGGCTACCGGAACGGCGAAACTCCGGCCCAATTAATCGAACGAGCGGACCAAGCCCTTTACGCGAATAAGCGAGGTGCGCGAGAGGAGATTCCTTCCGTTATCCCCGGCGCTCCATAGGAATGTAGCTGCGCGAATCTTCGCCAAGATAGATTTGCCGCGGTCGCGCGATCTTCTGTTCCGAATCCAGAAGCATCTCTTGCCACTGTGAAATCCATCCCGAAGTTCGCGGAATTGCAAAAAGCACCGGGAACATCGTGACCGGCAGGCCCATCGACTGGTAAATCAAGCCCGTGTAGAAATCCACGTTCGGATACAGCTTCCGCTTCACGAAATAATCGTCTTCGAGCGCGATGCGTTCGCATTCCAGCGCAATATCAATCAGCGGATTGCGTCCCATCACGTCAAACACTTCATAGGCAATGCGCTTAACAATTTTCGCGCGAGGATCATAATTCTTGTAAACACGGTGCCCGAAGCCCATAAGTTTGTGTTCGCCGCCCGCCTTCACCTGCTTGATATATTCGGGCACACGGTTCACCGATCCGATCTCCAGCAGCATGCGCAAAACCGCTTCGTTTGCGCCGCCGTGCAGAGGGCCGTACAGTGCTGCCGTAGCAGCGGCAATCGCTGAATAGGGATCCACGTGCGAGCTTCCCACGCCGCGCATCGCGCTCGTCGAGCAGTTTTGCTCGTGATCGGCATGAAGAATGAAAAGAATGTCCAGCGCACGCTCGAGTGTCGGATTCGGCCGGTATTGCAGTTCCGTGGTGCGGAACAGCATATTGAGGAAATTCCCTGGATAGCTGAGGTCATTGTCCGGATAAACGTACGGCATCCCCAGGCTGTGCCGGTAAGCAAACGCCGCCATCGTCGGCATTTTTCCGATCAGCCGCCAGGTTTGTTTGCGCCGCGAATCTTGATCGAAAATATTTCGCGCATCCGGGTAGAACGTGGAAAGTGCCGCTACCGCCGAAATCACCATACCCATCGGATGGGCGTCATAATGAAAGCCGTCCAGAAACTTCTTGATGCTTTCGTGAATGAACGTATGATGCGTAACGTGATACGTCCATTCTTTGAGCTGCGACTGAGTCGGTAATTCCCCATGAAGGATCAAATATGCCGTTTCCAAATAAGTGCTTTTCTCCGCGAGTTCTTCGATCGGATATCCGCGATACCGCAGGATCCCCTTATCTCCATCAATATATGTAATTCGGCTGATGCACGAGGCCGTATTTGTAAACGCCGGGTCATAGCTCATCAGCCCGAAGTCGTCGGCGTTCACCTTGATCTGGCGCAGATCTAGGGCTCGAATCGTCTCGTTCTGTATCGGGATTTCATACTGCTTTCCTGTGCGGTTATCGGTCACCGTCAGCGTTTCGCGGCGCGCTGTGCCTTCTTTATCCTCGGTCAGCGCGGAAACAGGCTTCGTCGGACTCACTTTTGGAACCTCCTCAACGGGCAAAGAAGAAAAAATCCAACATCTAAGTTTACACCTATCCGCAGCGAACTGGAGTGTCTTTCAAGCGCTCGGCGAGAAGAAAAAGTAATCAGGACGCAATTTCCATGCGGTGGCGTATGGTTTCTGTGCGAATGCGAATGTCTCAAAATGCCAATGCTATGACTCGGGATCAGGCCATCCGGTAAGCAATTGCGCTGCTGCAGCCAGCGCCACGCGGTTGCGCCCTAAGCTTTTCGCTCGGTAAAGGGCGGCATCCGCTGCCTTCAGGAGTTCGGATGCTTCTTGCGCCAGCGAAAAATCACTGATGGAGACACCCAGACTGATGGTCACCGGAATCGGGCCCTCCGTTAGCCGAATAGG
>JASHYE010000219.1 GCA_030043155.1 Candidatus Acidiferrales bacterium
GTTAGGGGATGTGGGTTGCCCTAGATTTTGTTATTAGCTGCAGCCCGACGTGCTGCCGCAATTCTCGCACTTGTAGCAGCTTCCGTTTGGCGTCATCAGCATGCCGCACTCGGAGCAGGAGGGGGCATCATCAATCGCCGCACGCAGGCGTGAGATTTTTTCTGACGACTTCTCCTCCGCCACGCTCACGCTCGATACCGGCGTCGGCTGCGGCGTGCTCGGCTGCAATGAAGTTTCCGGCGATTCGAGTGTCTGCACTACGTAATCGCTCGAAATGAATTTCCCGCCGAGCCATCGCCCAATGTAATCAATGATCGATTTCGCATAGGGAATCTGCTTGTTGCCTGTATATCCGGAGGGCTCAAATCGCGCGTTCACGAATTTATCCACGAGCGCGCGCAGCGGCACGCCATATTGCAGAGCAATCGAAACGGAAAGCGCGAAACCGTCCATGATGCCGGAAAGCGTCGAGCCTTCTTTGGCCATCTTGATGAAAATTTCGCCGGGCTCACCGTCGTCATACATGCCCACCGTCAGATAGCCCTCGTGTCCTCCGACGTTGAACTTGTGCGTGATGGAGCGTCGTTCATTTGGCAGTTTTTTGCGGCCGGCGCGGAAAAGCTCTTGCTGCGCCGGTTTCGGAGTTGTTTCCGTTGCTGCAGGTTTCGCTTCGGGAGCCACAGCTTCCGCAGCGCCCGTCTTCTTCCCGCCCGCTGCAGAAAGCGGCTGCGAGCGCTTGGAATTGTCGCGGTAAATTGCCACAGCCTTCAGCCCTAGCTTCCACGATTCGATATACGCCTGCATCACATCTTCAACCGTCGACTCTTCCGGCATGTTGATCGTCTTCGAGATTGCGCCCGACAGGAACGGCTGCGCCGCGGCCATCATTTGCAAATGCCCGCGCCACGCGATGGAACGCCCGCCATTCGTCGCCAACGAACAATCAAAGACCGGCAAATCCTCCGGTCGCAGCGCCGGCGCACCCTCAATCGTGCCGTGCTGATCAATCCAATCCACGATCAGCGAAGTCTGCACATCGGAATATCCAAGCCGCATAAGCGCCAAGGGCACGGTGTTATTCACGATTTTGATCACGCCGCCGCCGACCAGCCGCTTGTGCTTCACCAGCGCCAAATCCGGCTCGATTCCCGTGGTATCGCAATCCATCATGAAGCCGATCGTTCCCGTCGGAGCGAGCACCGAGACTTGCGAATTGCGGTAGCCGAACTTTTCGCCAAGCTCCACTGCGCTATCCCACGATTCGCGAGCCGCGCGAAGAAGCAGCGGCTGTACGTTTTCTTCCTTGATCGGCCGAAGCGCGTCGCGATGCATGCGCATTACGTCGAGCATCGGTTCGCGGTTCTCCGGATAACGCGGGAAAGCTCCCAGCCGCTCTGAGATTCGCGCTGATTGCGCATACGCTTCGCCCGTCATCAGGGCCGTCACCGCGCCACAAATGTCGCGTCCTCGATCGGAATCGTAAGGCACGCCCAGCGAAAGCAGTAGCGCGCCCAGATTCGCGTAGCCCAATCCCAGCGGCCGGAAATCGCGTGAGTTCTGTGTAATCTTCGGCGTCGGATAGCTCGCGTTGTCCACCAGGATCTCTTGCGCCGTGATGGTCACCTCTACGGCGTGACGGAATCCTTCCACATCAAACTGCCCGTTCGAACCCAAGAACTTCAGTAAGTTCAGCGAAGCCAGATTGCACGCCGTATCGTCCAGGAACATATACTCCGAACAGGGATTCGACGCGTAAATCCGGTCCGTTCCCTTGCATGTGTGCCAGCGATTCACCGTCGAGTCGTACTGCATTCCCGGATCGCCGCAGCCCCAAGCAGATTCCGCCATTTCGTGCAGCAGATCTCGCGCCCGGAATTTCTCGTTTGGCTGGCCGTCCGTGACGTTGCGCGTCCACCAATCGCGGTCTTCTTCCACGGCCTGCATGTATTCGTCCGTCACGCGCACCGAGTGGTTGGCATTCTGAAAAAAGACAGAGCTATAAGCCTCGCCGTCAATCGAAGGATCATACCCCTGTTCGATCAAGACGTGGGCTTTGCGCTCTTCCCTCGTCTTGCAGCCGATGAAATCCGCAATGTCTGGATGGTCCACGTTCAAGATCACCATCTTCGCCGCACGGCGCGTTTTTCCTCCGCTCTTGATCACGCCCGCGAACGCATCGAAACCCTTCATGAAGCTCACCGGCCCTGACGCAATCCCGCCTCCCGAAAGCGTTTCCCTGCTTCCGCGCAGAGTCGAAAAATTCGTCCCCGTCCCCGAACCCCACTTGAAAAGCATGCCTTCGGTTTTCGCCAGGTTCATGATTGAGTCCATAGAATCCTGGACGGAATTGATAAAGCATGCTGAGCATTGCGGCTTCGGCTGCACGCCCACGTTGAACCACACCGGCGAATTGAACGCCATTTTCTGCTCAACCAGCAAATGCGTCAGCTCGTCGCGAAACGCTTCGCGCGACTCAGGGGAAGCAAAATATCCGCCCTGCTCGCCCCAGCGCACAATCGTATCCGCCACGCGCCCAATCAATTGCCGCACCGAAGTTTCCCGCGCCGCGGTATTCGGTTTCCCATGAAAATACTTCGATGCCACGATGTTTGTCGCCGTCTGCGACCACGCCTTTGGAACTTCCACGTTCTCCTGGCGGAATATCACCTGGCCTTTTTCATTTCCAATTTGCGCGGTTCTCCGCTCCCATTCCACCGCGTCAAACGAGGCCGTCTTCCCGTCCGTGAATCGGCGCTCGAACCCCAATCCACCGCCCGTAGGCCGGTTCTGTTGTTCGATTTCTGTCTTATTCAAAGCCATTCTTGCTTCCGCCATATCCGCCTCCGCACAGGCAGCCCTGCCGTTCGAGATTTTTGCCGGGTGGGAGGGCGCGTTTTACCTATTATAACGCACCTCAGGTCCGGCCCGCGGCGTGGAAGGGGCAGGCAAGCGCCGCGACGATTCAAGGGGCCTGAGTCTAGCTCCGCATTTGGTACCGCACAACCGGATACACAGTGGAACACTTTCTTCCGCTGTGAAAAACACCGAAAAAGAAAGCTCCGCCATCGAGCACCGTACACCTCGTTGCGCTCAGGCGTTCAGCCCTTAATGTCGGCGATTATGATCCGGCGCTGTGAATTCCGCGTCTAAATGTCCCCCGCGGTTCCGACCCATGCTCCCCGAATCTGGGCTTGTGTTTTACAAGCCTGTGGAAAACGTGTCAAGAGGAAATGCAACTCTACCCCAAAATATTTGGGCCCGGGTGTCCAACTCGTCTATAGGTTGTATTCAGCTGGTCTGATGGCCAGCACTCTTCAGGAGCTTCAAAATCATTCATACCGCAGCGCTTCGATAGGGTCGAGCTTCGCTGCTTTCACCGCCGGCCATACGCCAAACGCCAGCCCGATCCCCACCGACACAACAATTCCCACGATTACCGCCCATGCCGGCACGGAAGCCTTCATCGAAGTGATGTGCGGGATCAGCATTGCCAGCCCGCTGAAGAGCGCTACTCCGAAGATTCCGCCCGCCCCGGTCAGCGTCATCGCTTCAAACAGAAATTGCCACGTAATATCCCGGCTGCGCGCTCCAATCGCTTTTCGCACGCCAATCTCGCGCGTTCGCTCTGTCACGCTCACCAACATAATGTTCATCACGCCCACGCCGCCAATCAGCAGCCCAATCGAACTCAACACAATCAGCACCAGTGCGACTCCGCCAATGATTTGGTTGAACTGCTCCTCTTCCTCCACTTGCGTGGTAATCGCGAAACTGTCAGGGGAGTTATACGCAACCTTCCGTTCGCGCCGCAGCACACCGCGCGCTTCGTCCACCGCCT
>JASHYE010000220.1 GCA_030043155.1 Candidatus Acidiferrales bacterium
GCCGGACGTTGAGAACAAATTTTCACCCAGCACCAACCGAAGCTGCTCGACCATATCATCCAGCAACTTGTTCGCCGCGGTTTCATCATCCGACCACATTCGCGGATGCACCTGAATCTCACCGGATACGCTCAGAATCGTCATCTCGGTTTCAGAAAATCGCGCACAAATCGGCGCAATCCGCTGGTCCACTTCCGACTC
The DNA here is from genome assembly GCA_030043155.1 of Candidatus Acidiferrales bacterium. The sequence continues at coordinate 202 of JASHYE010000220.1, forward strand.
CGGCAAGCCCGTGATGCGCAAGTCCCGCGTGTACAATCGCCGCTTGCCGCCCAGTCGCGATAGCCGCGGCTTCACTTCACGCGCGAAAATCGCCTGCAATTCCGCCGGCGGGCCCGGAAGCAGAATCACGATCCTGCCATCCTGATTGATCCACAGCCCAGGCGCAGTGCCTCGCGTATTTTCGAGCGCCTCGGCGCCTTCAGGAACCATCGCTTGCCGCGCATTCACTTCCGGCATCGTGCGCCCAAAGCTGCGAAAGCGTTCCTGAATGCCGCGTAAAATTGCATCATTCATCTTGAGCTTGCGGCCCAGCAGCTCCGCGACGACTTCCCGCGTGCGATCGTCCGCCGTTGGCCCCAATCCCCCGCACGAAACCACCACTTCCACGCGCTCCATCGCGCTGCGAAACACCGAACGCAAATCTTCATCGCAGTCGCCGACCACGTGCTTCCGCCGCACCGGAAACCCCGCGCGATTGAGTTCAGCGGTCAGAAAAAGGGAATTGGTATCCAGACGATACGGTGTGAGCAGTTCCGAGCCTACCGCGATGATTTCTGCATCCATCCGAAATGTTGTAACCGATGCGGCACGCCCCTCGCAAGAGGCACATCCCGTATCAGCACAGAAAAATGCGCCGCTTATCCGATCTTCACGCGGCTACTCTTCGCGTAGCGCTGCCAGCGCATTGGTGTGCGCCGCGCGCATCACCGGAATCCACGAAGCGGCTAAGTCCAGCGCCATCACTCCAAAAAGTGTTGCGGCCGCGCTCCACGCGTCTAGTTCTGAAATGCCGAAAAGAAAACTCCGCGCCGCGCGCACAGCAATCGCAGCAAGTACCACGCCGGGAACGAACCCCATCACCGCGAGAGACAAACTCGCGCGCGCAACCAGCGACCTCACGCTGCCCGCCGACGCCCCGAGCGCCATGCGAATGGCAATCTCACGCCGGCGCAGCTCCACCAAATGCGCCAGCGCGCCGTATAGTCCGAGCGCCGCCAGCAAAAGGCCAACCAGTGCGAAGCCATTCAGCAGCCATGCCACGAAACGCCGCAATCTGACCGAATCGAAGATGCGCGAGGACATTGTTTCGACGTCGAAGAGCGCTACTGTGCTGTCTATGCTTCGCAATGTGTCGCGCACACCGGAGGTGACGTCCGTATCTCCTTTGGTGCGAGCCACGAGGAACATGGCGCTCCGCGGCATCTGAGACATGGGAACGTAGATTGCCGGAAGCAGGGGCCGCGCCAGATCACGATTTGCGATGCTGCCGACTACACCGATTATGGTTGCTGGATGGTCGCGGCTGCCGGTGAAGCCATGGCCGTTGTTCGCCACCAGCTTCCCAATAGGGTCTTCGTGAGGGAAATATTTTTGAGCGAATGTCCGGTCGATAACAGCGACAGGGAGTGAGTTTGGTCCATCTGCGGCTGTGAAGGTCCGGCCTTCCAGCACAGGAATTTTCATAGTCTCGATGTAGCCGGGAAGCGCGATGTAATAAAAAGCGGCGGGGTGAATCGCTGTTTCAGGGCGTCCCGGGAAATAGAGGTCAGCTGTGAATCCGCTGCTTGCGAAAGGAAGATCATTAGAGCCCGAAGCGGATTCCACTCCAGGAAGCGCGGAGATTCGAGCGGCGAGGTTCTCAAAGAATCGACCGAAAAATTGCGGTGGTGTCGAGCCTCTCTCGGGCAACTGGATGCTGCCCGTCCAAACGTGCTCCGGTGAAAATCCGGGAGCAACATTCAGCAATTTTACGAAGCTCCGGCCGAGCGCTGTCGCTGTGAACAGCAGCGCCACGGCAATGGCCAGCTGTCCCGTCACGAGCACGCGCCGCCAATTGCTTCCGCTTGCGGACGCGCGCGGGCCACTCGACCTCAGCACTTGTTCGAGCGGCATGCGAGAAAATGAAGCGGCCGGCAGCACTCCCGCAATGAATGTCGCTACGAGGCAAAGCCCCACGGCAAAACTAAGCGTCCACGGCTCGATTGTTGTGCGGTGAATTGGCCCAAATTGGTTGCTGAGCTTCACCAGAACCAGCGCCAGCAGCACTCCCGCAGCGCAGCCAATCACCGCCAGCAAACTCGTCTCCGCCAGTATCTGCCGCACCAGCCTCGCCGGCCCTGCGCCCAGCGCAGCTCGCACCGCCCATTCGCCGCGGCGCGCGCTCGCGCGCACCAGCAACAGTCCCGAAACGTTAATGCACGCGATAAGCAAGACGCACAACACCGCCCCGAACAAGAGCAGCAGCCAGCCTCGAATCGCCTTCGTTTGCCATTCCACAATTGGCGCGCACGAAAAACGCCAGCCTGTTTTTTCGGGATAATCGTCCGGATACGCTGCCTCGTAAGCGTGGCTGATGCCCGCAAGCGCGACGTTTGCGCGTTCCGGCGTGAGTCCCGGCGCCACGCGCGCAATCATCTGCAGAAATTTATCCCCGCGCTCGTCTGGAGCGAGGTCAGCGGGACGCAGCGCCAGCGGAACCCACATCTGCGACGCCGGGTAGGGGAAGTTGAAGTCCGCTGGCATCACGCCGATCACTCGATACGGTGCTCCATCCAGCTTAATCGAACGCCCGATCACTTTCGCATCCGCGCCAAACGTGCTTCGCCAGAACGCGTCACTGAGAACCACAACTTTTCCTGCCCCAGCTCGGTCCTCTTCCGGACGAAATGTCCGCCCAATCTCCGGCGGTATGCCGAGCATGGGAAACAGCGTCGCGGATGCGTTTATTGC
>JASHYE010000221.1 GCA_030043155.1 Candidatus Acidiferrales bacterium
TAGACCAAGATTTGAATCGCGGCAATAAAAGCAGCGCCGAGGAGCAGGTAGAGCACGGCAAGCGCGATCATCACGAGCACGAGCGAAAGCGCGCTGTGAACAGGTTCGCGCGCGAGGATCAGCCCAATCGCGCCGAGGACCGCAAAAATTCCGCAAATGATGAAAACGATCATCGGGATGCTCATGGGTGCCACCCCATGACGACGAAGAAGCCCGTGGCCACCAAGTTAATCAGCGAAAGCGGCAGCAGGAATTTCCAGCCAAAGGACATGAGCTGGTCATAGCGGAAGCGGGGAAGCGTTCCGCGCGCCCAAACGTAGAAGAACAGCAGGAAAAATACTTTCGCGGTAAACCAGAAAGGCCCCTGAATGATGGGCATAACGCTCGTCCATGTGCACAAGTATCCGACGCCGATGCAGACGATGCCCAGAACGGGAAAGACAGCTTTGGCGTTCCATTGCACGCTGCGGAGCCCGCCGATAATCAGTGTGAGTCCGCCGATAATCAAGCCCGCGGCAGGAAGGTAAAGCTGCCAGCGCCAGGCGCCCGTTTCCGGGAAAGGCGAAAGCCAGCCACCGAGGAACAGAAGCGTCGCGAGGCAGGAGACTGTAATCATGTTCGCGTATTCGGCCATGAAGAACATGGCGAATTTGAAGCTGGAGTATTCCGTGTGGAATCCGGCGACCAATTCCGTTTCGGCTTCGGGCAAGTCGAAGGGAACGCGGTTGGTCTCTGCAATCGCCGCGGTTAAATAGCAGATGAAGCCCAGGAATTGAGGAATGATCTCCCACTTCGGGAAGAAGTGATACCAGTGGCCGGATTGATGGCCGACGATGTTGTAGAAATCGAAAGAGCCGGCGAGGAGGATTACGCCGACAACAGAAAGCGTCAATGAAACTTCGTAGCTGATCATTTGCGCGGAGCTGCGCAGGCCGCCCATCAGGGGATATTTGCTGTTTGACGACCATCCCGCCAAGGTCACGGCATAAACGCCAATCGATGAAATCGCGAACAGCAGAATGAGAGCAATGTTGCTGTGAGAAATCACCAGCTGCGTCTGCTGGCCCAAAACATCAATGGACGCAGGGCCAACGGGAATCAGCGCGAGAGTGGTCAAAGCAAGCGCAAGAGCGAGGAACGGCGCAAGCAGATAAGAGACCTTGTCTGCCGTGGGAGGCACAACGTCTTCTTTGAAAAGGAACTTGATACCGTCGGCGAGCGGCTGAAGCAATCCATGGGGGCCGACCCAGTAGGGTCCCCAGCGCGACTGAATGCGCGCGACGACTTTGCGCTCGAACCAGGTGAGGTAAGCGAGCGCCGTCATCACCACAAACAGCACGATGACGATTTTAATTAACGATACCACCAGGACTGGATGCTGGGTGACGAACTCCACGGTCTGTCCTTGGATTCCTTACAAGAATTGAGTTTGGAACAATAACGTCCCAGGGTACCACTGGAAAACAGAAAATCCTGTGAAGAGAAAATCGTGCCCGGCGGCGTTTCCGAAGCGCCGTCGGCGCTCGAAGGCGCAGCGGCGATTTTTTCCGTGCCGCCGGTGAGCAAGCCCGCCGCTGGAACATCATAGCCGCGAACGTTCTGGCGAATCTCGTCGAAGACAGCTTCCGGTGTGCGGTGCTTGGTTGCCGTGCCGAGTCCGAGCTGCGCGAGTTGGTGAATCAGAATGCGCAGCAAGTCGAAATCGCTGCGCGGGCCTTGCGCGTCGACGGCGCGCCAGATCATTTGAATTTCGCCCGCGGTATTGGTTACCGTGCCGTCTTTTTCGTAACCCGAAGCCGCAGGCAAAATGATATCGGCTCGCTGCGCCGTTTCCGTCATGAACATATCCTGAACAACGAGCAGGTCAAGCCCGGCCAGTTTGTCGGGCACGGTGACGCCGAAGGTTTTCACTGGATTGGCGCCGACCACATAAAGAGCCTTCAGTTTTCCATCCAAAGCGGCCTGCATCATCTGGCGTGCGTTCATTCCCGTAGTGGACGGGATCTCTTTGCCCCAGAGCTTGCCGAAACGCGCGCGTTCGGCTGCGTCGGAGAGAGGCGAATATCCAGGCAGGCGGTCGGGCAAAATGCCCATGTCAGCAGCGCCGCGAGAATTGGCGTAGTCACCGAGTGCCATGTAGCGCGTTCGACCCTGCAACGTCTTGCCGAACTTCACCAGGTCGCGCACAGCGGGCCCGTTCACGCCCGCACCAAAAAGAATCACAACGTTTTGTTCTTGCGCGAGCGCGTCTTTCAGTTGCGTCAGTTGCGAAGATAGTTTGCCGTCGAAATCGCCTTTGCCACTGGCCATCCATGTGACAGCTTTGCCTTCAGTTCCTTGAGGAACCTGAATGCTCTGCTTTGCTTGGCGATGCAATTTCAGCGGGTGACCGTCGATGATGTAAAGACGCGCATTGTGGTGGCGCACGGCAGTGCGAATCTGCCAGGCGACAAGCGGATTCTGCTGCGTAGCATCGTTGCCGATCAGGAGAATGGCGTTCGCATTGTAAACGTCGGCCATGGTGGCCATTGCATCGCCCGCTTTCGCGCCCAAAGCTGACACTAAGTCGGCGTAGTCAGCGGTGCGATGATGATCGATATTGTTGGTACCGAGCGTCGCGCGCGCAAAGCGGTTCAATAGATAGTTTTCTTCGTTCGTCGTGTGGTTCGAGCCGATGACGCCCATCGCTGCAGGGCCATGTGCGTCGTGCGCCTGCTTCAAGCGGCGCGCAATTTCCTCGACGGCATCTTCCCAACTCGCGGGCTGGAACGCACCATTTCTGCGGACGAGCGGCTGGCGAATGCGTTCTGCGTTGTAAGTAAAATCGTGGCCGAAACGGCCCTTGGGACAGAGGAACTCGCCATTAATGCCGCCGTGATCGCGATTGTTGGCGCGCATGATTTCATTGTTACGCACTGAGAGAGTGGTTTTGCAACCATTCGAACAGTGCGTGCAGGCCGTGGCGACATACTTCATTTCCCACGGACGCGTCTGGTAGCGGTAGGTTCCGCTGGTGAGCGCGCCAACAGGGCAAATGTCGATGCACATGCCGCACTCTTCGCAGGCGAGCTCCGGACCATTGTTTGGAATGATTACGGAAGTGACGCCGCGCTGTGCGACCCCGAGCGCCTTGACGTCCATGCCTTCATCGCAGACGCGCACGCAGCGGTAGCACAGAATGCAACGTGGCGCGTCGTAATAGACAGCCGGCGACCATTTTTCCTCTGGATAATGGAGTTTCTCTTCGGTAAAGCGGCTGTAATCAATTCCGTAAGTGAACGTCATGTCCTGCAATTCGCATTCGCCGCCTTTGTCGCAAACAGGGCAATCGAGAGGATGATTCGTCAGGACAAATTCGAGCATGTCTTTGCGCGCTTTGTGAACGGCTTCGGTGTCCGCATGAACAACCATGCCGTCTTCCGCGACGAGGGTGCATGCGGTCATCATCTTGCGCTGCTTCTCCACTTCCACCAGGCACATGCGACAGGCCGCTTGCAGCGCGAGTCCGGGGTAATAGCAGAACGACGGAATTTCAATACCGGCGCGCTTGGCGGCCTCGATCACTAAAGTGCCTTTCGGCACGGTCAGCTTCTGGCCGTTCAGCGTGAACGTGATGGTCTGTGTTTGCGTCTCCGCCATGATTCCTTTTTCGCCGCTCTCAGCGCGCCATCGTCAGCATATCGGCTGGCTTGAGCGAGCACTTGCCCTTCAAATGATCTTCGAATTCGTTACGCCATTTGCGCACGATGCTCATCGTTGGCATCGCTGC
>JASHYE010000222.1 GCA_030043155.1 Candidatus Acidiferrales bacterium
AAAGGAGTATCGATTAGAAATGACGAAACACGCGTATGTGTGGCGATTAGAAACGGAATCGAGTGCGTGTTTTGTGCGAGTTAGGCTGAATTCTAATTTTTTGGGGGTGTGTCGATTAGAATTCTGGAGGCTGGAAGCTGGATGCTTGAGGTTGGAAGGTTCGCGCCCGCCATGGCGGGCAGGCGCAGGGCAGCGCGAATTGCAAGATCCATTCATTTGCTAAACTGCCTGCTCTCCATGTTCCTTACTTCCTTCCTGAAAATGCGAAAGCCGCCGAAAGGGCGGCTCGTCGCAGCCTGAAGTTTTCAGGCGCGCACTGGATATGTGTACCACTTTATAAATAAATTGTCAAGGAAAATCACGGAATACATGCGGACCGAACAGAGAGAAATAAACAGGCCGTGACAGTGCTATGCGTTAGATCTGGCCGATGCTCCCGCGATCTTGACGCTAAGGGATGTGGATCGGGCGGGAGTTGGCGAATATCTTCCCGCTCCGGACGTCTTCCACGACGATGCGCAAGCGGTAATCTCCCGACGGCGCCTCCACCACGAGCTTGGCGTTGATTTCTGTCCGGTCCAAGTACGCGAGCGTTGCTTTCTTCAGGTTCATTTCGGTCAAGGCCATCTTCCCCGCTACGTACTTGTCGCCGGGGCCGAATAATCCCGCGGCCGCGTTCAGCCCGTCCAAATAGCGGCCCTGAACCCTCGCGAACGAAAGCGCGTTGGGGTTCAAGCGCACCGAGACGAGCGCCGCTGTCGTTCCCGAGCCGAGCCTGGCCCCCGCCACCGTCAGAGCCACGGGGAGCTGACCGGTTTCGCCCGTTGCCAGCATCTCATGATCGAACTGCTCCCGACTCGCTTGCGCTTTGGCCACTGCCCCGCCGGGAGCGAAATAGCCTTGCCGCGCCTGCACCGAGTCCGATTTCGACACTTTCACCTTCACTTCCAGGTGATGAAAGCGGCCATTGTCCTTCAAGTTCGCAGGAGAGAAAGCCAAGCGATAGGAGACCTCGGGCACGGCGGCGACCTCATGCAGCCCGGCGGCGAGATCGTTGTCGTTATGAAAGAAGGTTCCTCCCGTGTCTCGCGTTATCTGCTCCATAACGCCGTCCTTCACCTGCCATTGGTCGCTTAAGAGATCCCTCTCCAAGCCAGCAGGCGGGAGCGTGCCGGGAGACGTCCCGGGATTTGGCTCCGACAAATCGATGGCGTCGCCGGCCAGCCCCTTCGCGTCTAGTGCGCTAATCACAACGCCGACCCGCAGCGCGCTTTCCGCAACTTCTTCCTGTTCGCGTGCGAGCGTCATAGTGAAAAATCCCGAGGAAATCAGCACGACGATGCGCTGGCCCGGCCTTGAACCCAGTTGCGCGACGACCGATTCCAAGCTATCCAGGATGTATCGGCCCTTCAGTTCCGCCTGGCCCAAAACCATTTGCGCCACGGCCTCGGAGTCGGCAGGCTCGCTGGGCGCAGATCCCCCCGACGGCCGTCCCCTGGACGGTGCCCGGGGCGCACCCCCCTGTGCTACGCATGAATAGAGCTGGGCAACCTGCATATCCCCCGTCTGGATCTGGTAGGCGGCATACGCACCCATGGCATACTCTGTGGGAGGGGGGATGTGGCAGGGGCCCGGCGGCGATCCCAGTGGCTCTGGGCGTACTGCATGAATAGCGGCAATCAATTTGCCGGTATCGGCCGTGTAATCCTGCGTCTCAGTTCCCGAGGCTGTGAAAACCCCCACCTCGTCGCCCGCGCGCAGATCGTTGCGGACGAATTTCTCCGCGGCCACTTGGGCATCACGCAAGTCGCTGAATGACGAACTCCGATCGTCGAAGAAGAGAGCGATAAATCGCGGCGCGACCGCTGCTGATGCCGTCGGCGCTGCGGCCTTCGCTGGCGCGCCGCTCGCCGTTAGCGGTTCGATCGAAACGCCGACGGAGGTGGCGCGCTCGATGAGGAACTGAGTGATCGCTTGCAGTTTGCCGTTGTCGTACAGTTCGAAATCCTGCTGCCGCAAGCCGTCCACAGCAAGGCCCTTGGCGTCTCGCACCACCACGCCCACCTCCACGTCAGACACGTTGCGGTGGATAGTGCCTGGCGGTAGCGGTTGGTAGGGCTCCGGGTAAAACTGCACCTCTTGTGCAAGTTCCTGCTGCGAAACGTTCTGCGCGGAGACGAGAGTTGGCGAAACGCCCAAGGCTAGAAGAACGCACAGGAAAAGCAGGCCTCTCTGTGGACCCCGCTCCTTTGGTTCTTTGCTCACGGCAGTTTCTCCTGCCATCTTCGCCCGTTTAAGCGGCGCTTGCGATTGTGGCTATTTTTTTTCGGTGATGAGGATGGTGGCGCGGGTGGTGGCCCAGTCCATGTTCATGGAGCAGCCGTCGCCAGCCTGGACGAGCGAAATGGTGAAGTCCTCGACGGGGCTGTTGAGCTTCGATACTTCCATGGGAGTGCGCGTAAAGTCGTACTGTTCGCCGGGATAGGGAATGCCCCAGACGGGACCGCCTTTGGCGTTCTTGGTTTTCTTGCTGACGATGAGGGTCCATGAGCCTTGCTCGGGAATGGTGTCGAGAGTGTAGGCTCCGGCGGGAACGGTTTTGTCGCCGACCATGAGGTCAGTGTCAGTGACGAAGGTGGTGGCTTCGTTCGCACCCGCGCGCCAGACTTTGCCGTAGGGGACGAGGCCGCCATAGATTTCGCGTCCACGCATGCGCGGGCTGGAGTAGTCGATGGTGAGAGTTTTGCCGTCGGGAAAAGTGAAATGAGTGTTGGCGGGAGGGCTGGGGCGCTGGCTTTTGTCCTGCTGAGCGAATCCAAGAGCGGCGAAAGCGGCCAATGCGATGGTCAGCACGGCAAATGATGCGAAGCGGTTTTTCATGATTCGATCTCCTTAATCGATTGAGGATCCATAATCTTCGGCCCGGTCGTCACTTCGGGAGAATGGACAATGGCTTACCAGAACCTGTAGGCCCGATATTAGCGGGAAACATCTGTCCCCACGGGCCATTACCAAATTGAACGAGACTCTTTGTCATCACATTAAAAATCTCAGCATCATTTGAAGTAAAGACCCACGCAAGGAAGTGACCCCGCCATTTAGTTGCCATGGCCATCACGATGATGGGCGCGGGAGCGGGCTGGCCGTTGATGAGGACTCGCCCTACACCGGAATTCATGTGAATTTTCTGCTTGCCGATCTGATACCACAGCGGTTTCGGCATGCGTTGGATACCTGGCTCAGAGACAGCGCTGAGGGCGATGGTGCCGAGCAGGTCATCATCCTTAAGATTTCTCGGGGCACAATCGCGATTGAATTCTGCTAAGAAGATGGTCGCGGAAATTGGCTCAGGTTTTCGCGATGCTTTGTAAGCCTCGGTGTCATCCACCCACATGTTGCCGAGGTCGCCATCTCGTTGCGGAGCCTTTTCCTTTGGCAACTGGAGATCGAGAAGAGGCCGCATACACTTCATTGCTTCGCGGTGCTCGGGGTCTGTGTTTCCCGGCGCTCCATAGATGGCTTCGTGTCCGCTTTCAATCGCTGCTTTTGCGTCATATATTTGCATTTCGACCGGATAATTGAAGTGAACGTCGAGATGCTTGTCATAGAACGTTCCGGCAGGAGCGCTGTTCTGTTGCGCATTCGAGCAGGTCCCCATCAATACAGGCGCAAGAGCGAGGATTACCGCTGTCCGCGATAGGTGTTGCAGCACCATGATCGACGAAAAACTCGCAGGGAGTATAGCTCAGGTTGCGCATTTGCCGGTTGAATTTTGGGAACGGCCGGCATTCGGAGATTTGAGAACGAAAAGGCAAAAGCAGATCCCTCACACCGTCCCGATTCAATGCATCGGGACGGGTTCGGGATGACAACGCAAAGGAGTGGCCGACGATACGGGGCGCGGCATCTCTCTGTTACAATGCGCCGTTTGAAAACTCCGCAGACAGGCCGCCCGTGAAAGAGCCGAAACTCCCGCATTGGCTGACGCATATTGTCAGCGCCATTGGGGGCGGGGGGTTATTCGTCGTAGCGTTCCTCGATTCGTCGGTGCTGTCGTTTCCCTTCATCACCGATCTGTTGTTCATCGAATTTGTGCTTCAGCACCATGGGCGGATGCTCTATTACGCGGGGATGGCCGCAGCGGGTTCGCTGGCGGGGAGCATCTGGCTGTATCTGTTGGCGAAAAAGGGCGGAGAGGCGTACCGCAAAAGGCACCACAAGAAAGGGGCGGGGCGGATTCAGCTGCTGGTGCAGAGGCATGCGTTCCTCAGCGTTTTTGTGCCGTCGATTTTGCCGCCGCCGTTTCCGTTCAAGGCGTTTGTGATTGCGGAGGGAGTGGCGCAGGTTCCGGTGAAGACGTTTCTGGCGGGCGTACTGATTGGGCGAGGATTGCGTTACGTGGTCGAGGGATTGTTTGCACTGAAGTACGGAGCGGCGCTGGTTGACTTCATGATGCGGCATAAGGTGATGCTGATTGTTGGGCCGCTGGTGTTGATTGGAGCGATTTACGCGCTGACGCGATGGCTGCTGAAGCCGGCGGAGGCGGGGGAGAACTTGTAAAACTGTGTGGCGTTCCTCAAAAAGAGCCAGACGGACCTCAGCGGCTAAAGCCGCATTCATCCCGCACGATGTAGGGCACGGTTGAAACCGTGCCCTGACGAAAACGAGGCTTTCGGAGAGGGGGAGAGGTTGTAACTCGGCAGCGGGTAACGAACTTCAGGGTCGACTCCGTCGACGAATTTTCTTAAGACCACTTACGAAATTTTGTCATAAGCACGTACCCTACGCTCAGAATAAGCGCCAGTATGGCAACGAACAAGGCATACACGGGCCATGTTTCTTCTCCTCCATGGAGCGCGTCGAGATGCACGAGGAAGACACAGACTCCGCATGCGAC
>JASHYE010000223.1 GCA_030043155.1 Candidatus Acidiferrales bacterium
CTCCCTTCTTGCCGCCCGCGCGGGGAGGATGAGGCGTCACAATGTGGGCTGGCTGGCGCGTTTCGGCCCGTAATGCGCCGGCGAGATCATCGGGCTAGTTGGCCGCGTTTCTTGCTCGTTCTGAGCGCGGCTGGCGAACAGCGGAATGCCGCAAGGCATGGCCGCACCGGAACGAGCTAAGCATGTAGGCATCGTGCTACAAGGCCTCTCGGACGGGGGTTCAACTCCCCCCGCCTCCACCATTCAGAACGATTCTTCTACGCTATTTCCCTGATTTTTCTGGTGGCGGGTTGTTGTTGATGTATTTGCAGACGTCTTTGACGGCATTGCTGAGCAGCACGGTGCGAGTGGCAAAGACGGCATTGCCGTGAGGCTTGCTGAGCAGCATAAAGCGGTATTCCTGCGGATACCAGCGCGCGTCGAGCATGTAGTCCGATTCCTTGGAATTCAGCGTCAGCGTCACGTTGGGACACTTGTCCTGCAGGTCCTTCATGATGTCCGCCGCCGGCACGCGAGACGCGGGCGACAGCACCAGCTTCACCGGCGGGCCGAGCTTCTGCTTCGCATACCCTGCGCCGGCCGCGAATAGCAACGCCATTACTGAAGCTGCAAGCACTAATCTCGTTTTCATCCGTTCTCTCCCTGTGCGATCTCTTCCGCTGCGCCTCGTCAACGCGCTCCAGGACTCACGCTTTTTTCGACGAATTTTTCCGCGAGATGGTTGCATCCGCTGCGCACTGAATTACTTTTCTCGCAACACGCGCGTCGCCGGTGTTCTTTCACACCTCAACCCGCTAATTTCGTAAACACGAAGCCTGCGAAAAAGTTGCGGTCTTAGCGCAACCGTTCCATCACCAAGGAGCATCTTATTGATTAGAGCGCTCCAACCCCGCTGTCGAGGCCATGCCGCAAGAAGTCTCTCAGGTACCGGTTACTGCAAAGAATTCGCCTGACACAAACTCGAAGAAGTCCCCCGAAAAAGTCGATCGAGTCCGGCGACGATTCATCTGGACTTTTCTGTGGGGTTATTTGGGCGTGAATTTTCTGATGTTTCTGCGCTACTTCTTTCCTCGCGCCCTCTTCGAACCGAGCACGCAGGTCAACATTGGCTATCCTTCCGATTTTGTGATCGGAGTAAATCAGCAATTCCTGCAATCGAATCGCATTTGGGTGCGCAAAGATCCTGGAGAGATTTTTGTGATCAAGGCCGTGTGCACGCACCTGGGTTGCACGCCCGACTGGATGCCGCAGCAAAATATCTTTCACTGCCCATGCCACGGCAGCGAATACGACATTGACGGAATCAATTTTGCTGGTCCTGCACCGCGTCCAATGGACCGCTGCTTCCTACAGTTGCAACCCAACGGCACGATTCTCGTGGATACCGCGCGCCTGTACTTGAACGAGTCTTACGCCGGCGTCGATCAGTTCAACGATCCCGGCGCCTCCCTCAGCATTTGAAGAAATAAACTGCCGCTCTCTTCGCGAGGCGCTTATCGGCCAGCAGCAGCTCCTTTGGCTTTCGGTTGATCGGCGCGGACGGCGGGCACATCGACGAGATGCTCGGCCAAGAACCAGACTTGCAGTTCATTGGTGCGAATCACCTCGCTGACGATCAGATCGTTGGTGCCATCATCGCCGCCGTCGTCGGCATCGCGCGCGAATGTTCGCGCTTCTTTCAAAATAATTTCGTGCGCTTCGAGGAGACGTGAAAGCTGAACGGGAAGCTCTTCGCGGCCGCGCGGCGGACGCGGAATTAGCGTCGTTTCGGCCACATCCGCGGCCATGGCGATGCTCACCCCGCCAAGAGTCTGAATGCGCTCGGCGATCGCGTCGACAAGCTCGTTTTGCTCGCCATAATGCTTATCGAACAGCAGATGGATCTGGTAGAACGTGTGGCCGGTGACCTGCCAGTGATGCTTCTTGTACATATCGCGAAGCGTGATCGTGTCGGCCAGAAGCTGATTGAGATTTTCGGAGCTGGTGGCACAGACTTTTTCATCGAGCGCGATGGGAAGCTTGGCAATTTTGCCGTAGGGCTGAATCTCACGGGCGTGCTGATGCAGAATCGGTCTCGATTGAGAAGTTCCGGATTCTAATTGATTGTAGTCGGGACTGCGTTTGTCATTTTTGGGGCTCATGGTCATTTTCTCCTTCGTAGATAGATGCTGATCCGTCTTGCCAGATTCAGCGAACGCTGTGGACGATCGCGTGATGATGATTTGAGCGATGGTGATTCGAGCCAGCGCTTTTCTTTGCGCGCTTGGCTTGGGCTGGATGATCGAAATAGCCAATGCGCTCGAGAACGGCTCCCACAATGAGCGGCAGGGCGACTGTCGCGTCGTCGAAAACTTCAGCGAAGCGTCCGCCTTCATCCGGCGGAACGAATTTCCCCCAGGAAACAGCTTCCGTATACGTACTACCGGAAAGACCGCCCCAGTGAACCGGCTCGGGACAAATCCGCAGTCCATAATTGTAGCGCTTTAGCGGCATATCCTCGTATCCGCGGCGCGCCAGCAATTCCGCATAAACACCGAACTGCTGTGACCAATTGCGCGGAACGCCGCCGCCGATGGTGAAAATTCCCATGCGTTCGGTGGCCAGCATCGTTTCCGCGAAATGCTCGAAGTCCTCAAATGGATCGAAGCGCAGTGCGGGCTTCCCTTCCTTGCGGCGCTGACGATTATGCAGCGCGAAGTCGATGCCCAGCTCCGAATCAGTGAAAGCGGGGACGAAAACGGGAACGTTCTTTTCGAGAGCCGATTTGAGAATTCCGCGGCCCGGAGCGTGCCGGTGCAAATACTCTCCGATGCGCTGATTCAACTTCCAACTGCAGACCGTTTCTTCCGCATCCCACTTATCCAAGAGCGCTTCGACAATTTCCTCGATGTAGTCGAGATTCATCTCCGGTTCGAGCGAATCGTAAACGCGATTGTATCCAGCAAAGAAGAGATCTTTGTCGCACATCTTGGGGTCATAGCGGAAATGATGCTTGCCTGCGGCTTCGACGAGGCCATGAGCCATAAGGGCGCCAGTCGAAACGACGGCCTTTACAATGCCGGAATCGATCAGATCACAAAAAACCAAGCCCATTTTCGCAACGGTCATCGCGCCGGAAAGAGTGAGCACGACAAAGCAATTTTTGTCGCGCGCCATAGCTTCGAGGACATCCGCAGCATCGCCAACCTGGCGCCCGGTAAAAGCAGTCTGGCCCATCGCACGGACAAGCTCATCGACAGTGCGCGCTTTGGAAAGATCCAGCGGATAAATCGGTGTGAGGCGATCCTCAATCGGATCGTGCAGAACTCTTCCCGTCAGGCCCTTTTTCTTTGCCATTCACCATCCTCAAAGGTAATGTATCACCTCTGAAGCGTTTCTGCGGGCTATAAATAGTACAGAGCGGGAAAAGAAGGAAGAAAAAAATTCACGTCAAGGACATGTACTTGCCTCTTAAAAACTACACCGCTGTGACGCCGGAAAACTTTGGAGGAATTCCGGAAGAAAATTCGAAGTACGAAACTTCGCGCGCGGTTATTTTTCCGATTCCACTGGAGCGCACGACAACGTACGAACATGGCACTCGAAATGGTCCCAACGCGATTATCGCGGCCAGCCGCAACATGGAAACATGGGATGAAGAACTAGGCATTGAGACCTTCGCGAAAATCGGAATCGCAACGCTGCCGGCGATTGATACCGCCGAGGGAACGCTCGAAAAAGTGCTGGCAGATATTCATGCTACAGAGCTCGCGCTGCTTTCGGATGGCAAATTCCCGCTGGCTCTGGGAGGCGAGCATTCGCTGACGCCGCCTTTGGTCTCTGCGGCGCTGAAGAAGTTTCCCGATTTGTCCGTGCTGCAAATTGATGCACACGCGGATTTGCGCGAAGCGTATCAGGGCAATCCGGCGAGCCACGCTTCTGCGATGAGGCGCGTCACGGAAATGTGCCCTGCGGTGCAGGTGGCGATCCGATCCTTGTCCGTGGAAGAAGCGGAGGCCATTCCGCATTTGCGAACCAAGGTTTACTGGGCGCGGGACATTGCGCGCGCGCCGCTTGAAAAATGGATTCCGCGCGTGATTGCGGATCTTTCGCAGCACGTTTATCTGACTGTGGATTTGGACGGATTTGATCCTGCTTACATGCCTGCGACGGGCACGCCGGAGCCGGGCGGACTCGATTGGTATCAGGTCACTACGCTAATCCGCGAAGTAGCGCAAGCGCGGAAGATTGTGGCAGCAGACGTTGTAGAGCTATTGCCGCAGCATGGGGATCACGCATCGGATTTCCTCGCGGCGAAGCTTGTGTACAAGATTCTGGGTTATGCGCTGTGCATGAAGTGAAAGTGGAGCGCGGCATTTATTGAGCAGGCCTTAATAACGAGAGCCCGATGCGAGCGGAGGGGGACGAATGTATTTCTTTTATGTGAGCCACGGACTGCTGGGATGGATCATCATTGGCTTGATTGCCGGATGGCTTGCGGGAACAGTTTCGCGCGGACGCGGATTCGGATGCCTGGCGGACATTATTCTAGGCCTGATCGGCGCAGTCGTCGGCGGCTGGATTTTTTACAAGCTCGGAATACGAGCGGGCGGAGTGATTGGCAGCCTGGCGGCAGCGTTTGTAGGAGCGGTCGTTCTCGTTTCGATTGCGCGGCTATTTGCGGGCCATCACGATCATTGAGGATGGTCGATGAGGACGTTCGATCAGATTGATAAAACCTGGAGACCGCCAGCTACGTCTAAGAACGAGAGAAGTGAATCGTGAAGTCCGACCTCCAAAATAATCACAGCACCGCGTTTGGCGACCTCGCGCGAATGACGTTGCGCGTGCTGGCGCGCAACAAAATGCGCACGGCCCTCACGATGCTGGGCATCACAATCGGAATCGCTGCCGTGATCTGCACCGTGGCCATCGGGGAAGGCAGTTCGGCTGAGATTCGTGATCAGATTGCGAACCTCGGCGACAATTTGGTTTGGGTCGAAGCAGGCGGTCGCAACGTCAATGGCGTGCGCACGGGAAATGACAACACCAAGTCGCTGACCGATGCCGATGCGGAATCCTTGCCGAAAGAAATCCCAATGCTGAAGCAGTGCTCGCCGAATACCGACGGACACGTCCAAATTATTTACGGCAATCAGAATTGGTACACGCACATGCGCGGCGTCGGACCAAATTTCCAGCAAATCAAGAACTGGCCGCTCTCGAGCGGAATCAACTTTTCGGAAAACGATGTCGCGAGTTCGGCTCAAGTGGTGATATTGGGACAAACGGTTGTGAATAATCTTTACCGACCTGACGAGGACCCCATCGGGACGACGGTACGAATCAACGGCCTGCCATTCAAGGTCATCGGCGTGATGGCAGAAAAAGGAATGACGCCGTACGGGTGGGATCAGGACGATACGGCATCCATGCCTGTTTCTACGGCGCAAAGAAAGGTGTTTGGAAATTACTGGCTCGACGATATTTTCTGCTCGGCAACTTCCGCGGACGCGATTGGGCCGGCGGATGATTTAGCAGAACGCCTGCTGCGGCAGCGACACCACTTGCGTCCCGACGAACTGGACGACTTCAGCATTCGGACTCCAACCCAGTTCCTCGAAGCCCAGGAACAGGCGAGCAAGACTTTCACGCTGATGCTGGCGTGCATCGCGTCGGTGTCGCTCCTCGTAGGCGGAATCGGAATCATGAACATCATGCTGGTATCGGTGACAGAGCGCACGCGCGAAATCGGCGTGCGCATGGCAGTGGGAGCGACGGAACACGATATTCAACTGCAATTTTTGACCGAGGCGATCATTGTGAGCTTACTGGGAGGAGTGTGCGGAGTCTTCTTTGGAATACTTGCCTCGCGCGTGCTCGCCAGCACGCTGGCTTGGTCGATGCAGATTCCGCCCATGGCCATCGTCATTGCGGCAGCGTTTGCGCTGTTTGTTGGGCTGTTTTTTGGATTCTACCCGGCGCAGAAAGCTGCGCAACTGGATCCCATCGAAGCACTGCGATTCGAGTAGGCGTTCTCCCCGTCTGAGGTTCATCGGCGCAAATCCTTCCTCGGAAGGCCTGTGATAGGATAAACAGACAAATCGTAGAAAGAGAGTCGAAGAAAACCAATTGAGTAAACCTTCATTGTGGATGGTCCCGCTCGGCGGCCTGGGCGAATTCGGAATGAATATGATGGCCCTCCGCTACGGCGAAGACATCCTCGCCATTGACGCGGGGTTGATGTTCCCGGAGACGGAACTGCTCGGCGTCGACGTGGTGATTCCCGACATTACTTATCTGAAGCAGAACCGCGCTGGAGTGCGCGCTTTACTGCTCACCCACGCACACGAAGACCACATCGGCGCGGTTCCCTATCTGCTGCCCGACCTGAACTGCCCTGTTTATGGGACACGATTCACGCTGGCCCTCGTGCGAAAAAAACTCGAAGAGCACGGGCTGCTCGAAACGGCTGATCTGCGAGAAATTGCGCCGGGCATGACCGTGACTCTGGGTCCTTTTCAAGTGGAATTTGTACACGTCACGCACAGCACGATTGAGTGCGTCGCGCTGGCGATTCGCACGCCGCTGGGCATTGTCATTCACACCGGCGATTTTAAGGTGGACCCGACTCCCGTTGACGGCCAGCCGTTCGACTTGCATCGCTTTGCCCGCTACGGGCAGGAAGGCGTGCTAGCGCTCCTGGCCGATTCGACCAACGCGGAACGGCCGGGCTACACACCTTCAGAACGCGCTGTTCGGCCACGGCTTGAGGAGCTGTTTCGCGCGGCTCCAAAACGCGTGGTGATCTCATGCTTTTCGAGCTCCGTCTATCGAATTCAGCAGATCATCGATATTGCCATCGAGCAGGGGCGCAAGGTGGCGTTCGTCGGCCGCAGCATGGGCGACAACGTCGAGATTGCCCACTCGCTTGGCCAATTGCGCATTCCCGATGGCTCCGTGGTTCGCCCGCAGGACATCAAATCGTACGATCCGCGAAAAAT
>JASHYE010000224.1 GCA_030043155.1 Candidatus Acidiferrales bacterium
GTTCCGTTGATGTCGAACTGCTCGCCGCCAGCGATTTCGGAAAAGCTGCGGCCGGACGGCATCAGCGTCAGATCCACGGGGAAATATGGGCGGGCGAGCTGGGCTTCGAGGACCTGCCGGAGGCTATCGCGTCCCAGGTATTTCGATTGAAAGCTGTAAAAGTGGAAATCGTTTTGCGGCAGGTAGAAAGGACGAAAAAAAGGAATGCCCTGAATGTGGTCCCAGTGATAGTGGGTTACGAAAACGTGCGCCTGGATCGGCTGGTCGCCTTCATTATTGGCCCATTGGTTACCAAGGGTTCGCAGACCAGTTCCGCAGTCCAGAACAAAACGGGTGCCGTCGGGCGCGACGAAATCGAGGCAAGGCGTATTGCCGCCATAGCGCCACATTCCGCGATCCAGCGTAGGAATGGAGCCGCGTACGCCCCAGAAGTGCAGTTTTGCGCAGTGTGGATGCATGGAAGGGGTTCTCAATGGAGTCCCTGCTCCGAAATCCCCGCCCCGATGCTGCAAAAACAGATTAGGGTTGGCCTCGGGGCAAGTCAAATGAGATGTTCCAAGATGGTGTCGAGGTGGTGAGCTTCGAGAGCCGAGGAGATTCGCGCACGCGCAATGCGGAAAAGCGCGCGCACGGGAAACGTTACAGGTAGAATTTGCTGATGCACCTTCACGCACACAGTCACGGCGAGGGCCATTCGCACCACCACGGCGCCGGCTCTTCGGCGACTTTAGGCGGAGCGATGGCGGCGACACTGGCGCTGGTGATCGCTGAGTTTGCCGCAGGGACTCTGGGCCATTCCATCGCGCTGATTAGCGATGGTGTGCACAACCTGACGGACCTTCCGACAATTTTAATTTCATGGATTGCAGTGCGGCTGGCGGAGAGGCCTCCGACGCCGGAGAAAACCTACGGGTATCAGCGGTCCGGTGTGCTGGCCGCGTTTGTGAATGCGATGCTGCTGGTTCTGGTGGCTCTGTACATTTTGTTTGAGTCTTACAAGCGGCTGCGGCGGCCCGTGCACGTGGGCACGGCGCTGATGATTTGGGTTGCTGTGTTTGCGCTGGTGGTGAACGGCGGAATAACGATTGCGCTGGTGCGAGGACGAAAAGACCTGAATTTGCGCAGCATTCTGATTCACAATTTCGGCGATGCGCTCTCCAATGTGGCGATCATCGTTGGCGCGCTCGCGATTCGCTGGACGGGAGTAAGTTGGGTGGATCCGGTGATTGGAATGGCCATCGGCATCATGGTTTTATGGAGCGCGGTCGGGATTCTGCGCGAAAGCAGCCATATTCTGCTGGAGGGCTTGCCGCGAAACCTGCGATTGGAGGCCGTGGCGCACGCGATTCTGGAAGTTCCGGGCGTGGAGGAAGTGCATGACATTCACGTTTGGACCATCGGGGCGGAGTTGCAGGCGCTCTCCTGCCACGCGCGGATTCCGGACATGCACATGGAAGAATGCGAGAAAATTCTCACGGCAATTCGCGAGCGGCTGAAGGAGCGATTTCACATTAGCCATACTACGATTCAATTTGAACGAGCGGGATTGCCGCAAGAGGCAGGGTATTTCATGCCGGATCCCGTTCCGCCACGGCGCTAGCGGACCGTCGATTTCCCCGGGCAATTTCCCAGCGAAATTCAGAGTGAGAGATGCAACGGTGTGCCGTGTTGTTGATTGAGCTGCTCGGTTGCGGCCGCGTCCAGATCAGAGACAGGGAATGAATTCCGCACTCCGTCGCTGGTGATGTAGACGATTTGATCGTTCTGGCGCGAGAAGGCCACGGCTTTGATCTTGCTTCCATCGCGCAACACAAGCGTGAATTCGCCAACGTCGGGCAGCGGCGATTGCTGCTCGTCGGCAGCGGCATCGGGAGAAGACGTGCTCGCCGACCTCAGAGGAATCGGTTGCTGCAACACGATTACCTGTGGTTGTTGCTGCGACTGGGTTTCTTCTTCAACGGCAGGTTCGGAATAGCCGTATCCGCCCCAGAACGGAATGAAACTGCCTGCAAACGCAGGGGTGCTCCGCGACAACTGCTCGGCTAAGGCGATGTCTTGCTGCGTAACGGGATCGATGAAAGCGCGCTCGCCGAGATTTTCATTGAGCGCGGCCAAATGGGTATAGTCAAAGCCGAACCCGGGCACGTTATTCAAGAGCTGGCTAAGATCGAAAGAAGTTGCGGTGGAAGGGATGAATCCGAAAGTGCCATTCGGGAAAATAGAAAAATCCAAGGCATTCGTTGCAGCAGCGGAGGTTTCGCCCTGACGGGCTGTGGAAGTTGCGGGCAGACGCACGATTATCGGATGCGTTGGAGCAGCGGCAACATGCTCAGCGGGCGGCGCTATGCGCATGGGATGCCACGCAGAACGCGCAGGAGCAGTTCTGGTTTGCGCGGATGCGATGATAGGAACGATCAATAGCCCGACAGCAAGAAGCCCGAATCTCGCATGACGAATCATGATGAACTCCCGGCGTTAACGCCTTGCCTACAATGGGGATGCCCGTTTCGCGAGGCCGGTTGCATTTATTTTAGCGCAGCTAAAGCTGCTCGGCGCCGATTTTTTCGTTAGGGGTGAAATTGAGCAGGTTGCTTTGCGACCTGCTCCGGTTGTGCTATAACCTTTGGGCCGATGGGGGCGGAAGAAGCAGGAGAGTTTGCCGCGAACGGAGCAACGAAATCCCGCGCGGTTGCCCACGAGGATGCGAAGTCGCGTCCGGCGAACGCTTCGGTGTACTGTCCGGTGTGTTCTCGGAAGCTGGAGCAGCATCGGTGCAAGTTGATTTGCAAGGCTTGCGGCTACTATATGTCGTGTTCGGACTATTACTGAAGGAACCGGCGGAACCTGCAAAAGTTGAAATTCGAGTTTGCCAGGAGGCAATCACGTGGCGTTGAGAATGACGGAAAGAGAAGTGAGCGGTGTGACGGTGATGGATCTGGATGGAAGGATTGTGCTAGGCGACGAGAGCAATGCCTTTCGCGAGCGAGTGAAAGGGCTGCTGGCGAACAACAAGAAAAAGATTGTGCTGAACATGTCGAATGTGACCTACATCGACAGCGCCGGCCTGGGCACGCTGGTGGCGACGTTCCATAGCGCGCGTTCGCAGGGCGGCACACTGAAACTTTGCAACCTCGGCGCAAAGTTCAAGGAAGTGCTGCAAGTGACGAAGCTGATGACCGTGTTCGACGTGTACGATAACGAAGCGGCGGCGGTACAGAGCTTCGGAAAGTAAACGCGGATTCTGCCTGAGCGATGCGGCTTAGGCGGGGGTTGAATCGCAGGATTTAGGTTAGCGCAGAGGCGAGCGCAGCGGCGAGGCTCGGCTCTTCCTCTTCAAAGACCGTACGCAAATCCAAGACGACTGTTTTCCTTTCGATTCGCGCAATAACGGGAGTGGATTCGCGCGGGGCTGCGTGCGATTTGCGGAGCCGCTCCTCTAGCTGCACAGCGGAATAGCGGCTGCTACGGATGGCGATCAACGTGGTGGGCAGCTTCTGATCCGGAGTGGAGCCGCCGCCGATCACGGAAAATCCTGCATACGATTCGAGGCTCGTTCCCGGCGGCAAATTGCCGCGCAGTTTATCCATAAAGGCGCTGGCGCGGCGGGCGATTTCCTCGGCTGGCATACGAATCATGCGCAGCGCGGGAACTTCGTCCCAAGCGGCGCGGCAGCAGGCGCTGAGAGTGGTTTCGAGCGCCGCAATCGTGAGTTTGTCGACGCGCAGCGCGCGGAAGAGCGGATTGCGGCGGACGCGCTCGACGAGTTTTTGTTTTCCGGCAATGACGCCCGCCTGAGGGCCGCCGAGTAATTTGTCCCCGCTGAAGGTCACAATATCAACTCCGGCGGCAAAGCTTGAGCTCACGATTGGCTCGCTGACGCCCGCCGCGCTCAGATCCAGCAGACAGCCCGAGCCTAAATCTTCGAAAACCGGGATGCGTTTCTTGCGGCCAAGCGATACGAGCTCATCCAGTTCAGGACGATTGGTAAATCCGACGATTTTGAAATTGGAGGGATGGACGCGAAGGAGCAGCCGGGTTTCGGGAGTGATGGCGCGTTGATAGTCGGCGATTCGGGTGCGATTCGTGGTGCCGACTTCGCGCAGGAGCGCGCCGCCCTCGGCCATGATTTCGGGAATGCGGAAGCCGTCGCCGATTTCGATGAGCTCGCCGCGGGAAACGATTACTTCTCCGCTCTTCGCCAAAGTGTTCAGGACGAGAAAAACAGCGGCAGCATTGTTGTTGACGACGATTGCCGCTTCGGCGCCGCAGAGTTCGGCGAGCGCACGGCTGGTGTGAACGTCGCGTTTGCCGCGCTGGCCGGCGAGGATGTCGTATTCGAGATTTGAGTATCGAGTGGCTGTGGCCGCGATGCGCGTGGCGGATTCTTTCGAGAGCGGCGCGCGGCCGAGATTGGTGTGAAGGACAACTCCTGTGGCATTGATGACGGGTCGAAGCGAAGGCGCAATTTGTTCGTTGAGCTTACGCGTGATTGCGGAATGGAGTTCGGACTCGTCAAACGGATGGAGGGCAGTTCCGTTGCGAGCCTGTGCGCGTAAATCGGCGAGGACCTCGCGAATAGCGCCTGTAGCCAGTGCCCGGCCGGCGAGTTGAATGAGCTTTGCGGTTTCGGGACGATTCAGAACTTCGTCGACGGAGGGAATCTGGCGCAAGAGCGCGGCGCGGGCAGAGTCTGCGGAAGTTGCTCTCTTTTGCGCGGGAGAGGACATGATGGGGGTATTTCAACACACGCGCAAAACGTGCGCAACTTCGCCGCGTGAATTGCTGCTCGAAGCGGCAGGGCCTGGCGGCATACTCTTGCGACACGCAATTTGAGCCGGCCGTTGACGGTTGATGTACCCCTCCCTACGATAATCAGAGAGCCCCGATTTGCTTTTCCGATTGCGGAGACCATGGCGACAATCGAAGAAGATCTCTCACAGATCGAAAAAGATATACGCACTCTGAAAATTGAATACGAGCAGTACTTCGGCGGCGGACGAAAGCGCCCTCCTTCCGACACGCAGTGGCGCGTCGAGTCGATGATGAAGCGTTACGGAGACCGCGGCGCGGACATGAATTATGCGCAGCGCTTCCGATTCACGAATCTTTCGCAGACCTTTGCAAAATACTGCGAAATTTGGCGAAAGAAACTGAAGGAGCGCGAGGAAGGAAGCCACCGGCACTTCGGCGCGGCGGCGAAGGCGATCGAGGCGGAGCGCGCCAAGGCGGAAGCCGCGCATGCGGCGTCAAGTCCGGGCAACTCCGCGTTTTCGATGAACTTCTCGGATCCAGAACGCGAAGGCGCGAAGATTGAAGAACTCTACCGCAAGCTGGTGGAAGCGCGCACGGCGACCGGCGAGAAGGGCGGCACGCCGAATTTTGAGGAATTCAGCAAATTCGTATGTGGCAAGACGCAACAGCTCAAATCGAAGAAGCCCGCAGCGGAAGTCGAATATACGGTCAGCGTAGAAGGCGGCCGTGTGAAGCTGAAGGCGCGGGTCAGTTCCTAAACCCCGGTCCGAGCCATTTCCTTCGAGCGGTATCCCGCATTTGTACTGCAAAGGGCTCATTATTCTTACGATGATGCTGGAGAGTAGCCGGCGCACCTGAGCACGGGGAGGCGGGGATACTTCGGGAAATCGGGATTCGTCTCTGACAGCTTGCAAAGAAAGAATCTTGAGCCGCGACTGGACTCGATTTTGCGCGAGTGAAGGCACGTAAGACAGAGACCGACGGACTCGGAAGCGGATTCGCCTGGGCGCAGATTCATATCGACAAGCATACGCCAAGTAAGGACGGACTCTTTACCGAACGAATGCGGCACGAATCGTTTTGCTAAGGAATCATCCCGCTCAGCCAGTGGGCCTGCGCCAGCGCGAGAAGCGCAATCAGCGCGGCCAGAAAAATGCTGTGCCAGAAAGTGGATCGCAGGACTCTTCCTTCTTCACCGACCAATCCCACTGTGGTGACACCCACCGCGATATTCTGTGGCGAAATCATTTTTCCGGTGATTGCGCCGGAGGAATTTGTCGCCGCCAGCAACAGCGGATTCAAATGCAGTTGGTGCGCAGCGGCCACCTGCAAATTCCCAAAGAGGAGATTGCTCGCGGTGTCGCTGCCGCTCAAAAAGCACGCGACCCATCCCAAATAACTGCTCAGCACAGGAAACAACGAGCCGGCGCTGGCCGCCGCGTCGCCCAGCGTGTAGGCCATGCCCGAGTAGTTGTAGAGATACGCGAGGGCCACAATCAGCACCACAGTCAACCCCGGCAAGCGAAGCTGCCGGAGCGTCTTCAGCCCTGACTCGGCGAAAGTCTTCGGTTTCACTCGAAGACAGAGCGCGGTGAGAACTGTGGCGAGGAGCGCAGCGGTTCCCGTGGCCAGCGGCTGAAAAGAGTATTTCGCTGCGTAGGGTTTGCCGTAGAGGGTGATGAGAATCGCATTGTGCAAATGCGGAATGGCAAAGGCAATTTGCCATTTTTCAAACAGTTTTGCGTACGACCAGACGACCATGACGACGGAAAGCAAGATCCACGGAAGCCAGGCGGCAAAAGATTCCGACGCGGAGAGTGGCGACAATTTCAGTTCCGCGGCCAATCCGGCAGGAATCTCCTGCTTGAGAGATGGCTTCCAAAAGCGCAGCAGAAGCACGACGGCGGCGATCGATGCGAGGGCCGCGATGATGTCCGCTGCCCAGGGGCCCCAGAAGTTCGAAACGAAAAATTGAGCGAGCGCGAAGCTGGCACCCGCGACCGCCGCTGCCGGCCACGAGCGCCGCAGGCCTTTGCCGCGCGCGACAATGCACACGAGGTACGCCGGCAAAATGGCCGACAAAAGTGGAAGTTGCCGGCCCTCCATCGCGGAGAGCTTCATCAGGTCGAGTCCGGTGACTCCGGCGAGCGCCACAATGGGGATGCCCAGAGCGCCGAACGCGACGGGAGCCGTATCGGCAATCAGCGAAAGAAGAATTGCGCGCCGAGGCTGGAAGCCAAGGCCGACGAGGAGAAAAGCAGTGATGGCCACCGGCGTGCCGAATCCGGCCGTGCCTTCCAGCAGCGCGCCCAGGCAAAACGCGACAAGGATCGCCTGAATGCAGGCGTCGCCGGAAGCGTGGCTTTCCATCCAGCGGCGCAGCAAATCGAAATTGCCGACGGACACGGTGAGGTTGTAAAGCCAGAGCGCGGCGAAGACGATCCACAGGATGGACCACAGCGCATAGATGGAGCCGTAGATCACGCTCCATAGCGCGAGCAGGGATGGCATGCGCCATGCGAAAATGGCAAGCGCTGCCGCAGTAGCGAGGCCGCATGCCGAAGACAAGAGGCCGCTTTTGCGAAGTCCTCCCATCAGGACAAGCACCACAACCAATGGAATGACGGCCACAAGAGCTGAAAACGCGAGGGAATGAGCCGGCGTGAGAGGCTGCGGCCAAATCATGGCGGCGGCAAGCATTCAGCGATTCCTCGGTCGCGAGAGTGCGCGGATTTTAGTGTGCTTCTGTGGATTCAGCAACTATTGCGGAGCACTGCTCGCGGAATTTGCGAAGGAGTTGATGTTAATGGGAAGCACGGCGCGCTTTCGCTACAATGCCTTCGATGAATGGTGCAGCCAGGCTTGCTTCTTACGCGATGGATGTGGCGCACACGCGTGGCCGGAGGTTTCCGGAAGCGCAGCATCCCTATCGCAACGATTACGCGCGGGATCGAGATCGCGTGGTGCATTCACGGGCGTTTCGCCGGCTCGAGGCGAAGACGCAGGTCTTCACTACGCGCTTCTCTGATCATTTTCGCAACCGGCTGACGCACACGCTGGAAGTGGCGCAGATTGGACGCACCGTGGCCGGCGCGCTCGGGTTGAACAGCGATCTGGTGGAGGCGCTGGCGCTTGTGCATGACATTGGCCATCCACCATTCGGGCACGCCGGAGAGCGGCAGCTCAATTTGCGAATGCACGAACACGGAGATTTTTTCGATCACAATTTGCATGCGCTGCGAATCGTGGAAAGTTTTGAGCAGCGCTATCTGGATTTTCCGGGACTGAATTTAACCTTTGAAGTGCGGGAAGGGATCGTCAAGCATTCGCGCGACTATTCGGCGGCGGAGTTTCCAGAGCTTTCGGAGTACCTGCTGGAGGAGCGGCCGCCGCTTGAAGCGCAGCTGATCGATGTGGTGGACGAGATTGCGTACAGCACAGCGGATTTGGACGATGGGTTCGAAGCAGGCCTGGTGGAATTGAATTCGCTCATCGACGAAGTTCCTGTTTTTGCGCGCGCGTACGCGAATGTGGAGCGCAGCCATCCGCGCGGCGAAAAGAAATTGAAGTTCAATGAGGCGCTGAAGGAGATTCTCGATCATTCTGTTACGGATTTAATCGAAAATACGCGAGCTGAGATTCAGCGCGCAGGCATCGATTCCGTGGAAGACATCCGGCGAAATGCCAAGCGCCTCGCCACATTTTCTGAGGAAGTAGCGGCGGAGAATGCGCAGCTGAAGAGATATTTGAAAGCCGGATTGTACGAAAACCCGGCCATTGTGCAGGACCGTGAGCGCTCGGTTGAGGCACTCGACGAACTGTTTCTGCTTTATTTGGAGCATCCTCAGAAAATGCCGCGAGGCTACACGGAACGCGCGCGCACAGAGCCGGTGCATCGCGTGGTTTGCGATTACATTGCGGGGATGACGGATCACTATTTGCTGCGGCAGCGCGAGGAGCAATTCCAAGCGCGCACTTCAGAGTAGAAGATGAGGCTGAAGTTGAGGCCACGGCAACTCCGAATCAGCCGGGGCAACCTCGCCGTCGGTACGTGAATCCCTCTACCGATGCCCTATCACAATTCAATTCGTGGCGCTGGTTTTCTCGAAAGGAAATTCGCGCGTGGCCGCATGTTCGCGTTCCTGTTGGTCGGAGCGTTTCTTTTTGCATGCAGCGTAGCCGATGCGCAATCCACAGTAGGCCCAATCACTCCTCCGTCGCTGAAAGTTGCCCCGCCCCCGCAGGCGCAAGCCACGCCGAAGATAAAGGTTGAAGCGAAACTTGTGTATTTGTATGTCGACGTGCGCGACAAGAAAGGGAAAAATGTTCCTGGGCTGAGCGCGCAGGACTTCACGCTCGAAGAGGATGGCCATCCGGAAAATAT
>JASHYE010000225.1 GCA_030043155.1 Candidatus Acidiferrales bacterium
GCCATTGCCCAACGCCATCGCCCAACCACTTTTCGCCGCGGTCTTCTTTACATGATGAGCGTCGCGTTCATCTATTTCCTCATCTCGCCCGCCAGTCCGCTTAAGCTTCCCGTTCCCTTCGCGCCTGTTCTCACCACGTATCTTCTGCCCTTGTTTTTCCTGCTGGGCCTTTCTTTCGCCCTCTTCGGCATCTACCAGAACGTCCGCGGCTGAGCTTCCTCAAAAGCCTCGCGCTCACGATTCGTGTGTTAGCATCGCCGCATCATGTCTCCGGAAACGGAAACCCCGCTCGACTTCTACACGAGACGCGCTCAGGAAGTGGAGGCCTCTGCTGAGGACGCGAATGATCGCCGCGGAAAATGGCTCGGAGCTTGCGTAATTCTCGCGGCGCTCGTTCTTTTCTGCCTCTATCGGTCCTTCATCACGAAAAAAATGCCCTATTGGAGCGCGGCCTTTCCGGTAATCGTCCTTGCATTTGCAGCGCGGCGAGCCCTCCAGCATCGCGCACACGTGCTTAAACTGCTGGACGTGAGCCGCTATTACGACAAGGGCATTGCGCGTCTCAAACACGAATGGGATTCGCTCGACGACGGCAAGGAGTTCATCGATTCCGATCATATCTATGCGACCGACCTCGACCTCTTCGGACGCGGCTCTCTCTTTCAATTATTATGTTCAGCTCGAACGCATCTTGGTCGCGGGGCTCTCGCTTCCTGGATGAAATCGCAAGCCTCGCAGCAAGAGGTTCTCGCCCGGCGAAACGCCATTTCCGAACTCGGCGAGCGCCGCCAACTGCTCGAATCCGTCGCCGCTGCGGGAAACACCGAATTTTCCAATTGCCGGTCCGGCACCTTCGAAAAATGGGTGACGGAAATGTCCTCTCTACCGGCTTTTCCGTCATTTGCTGCGGCATTGGCTCTTTTGCTTGCTCCTCTGCTGATTGTTTTACCCTGTCTTTTTTGGGCCGGCTTTCTTAGCTTGCAGAACCTCTGGCTATGTCTGATCGCTGTTTTCACGCTCGAAGCCATCTTGGGAAGTTCATTTCGTGAGCACGTGCGATCCGTTATCCAGTCCGTCCAAGTGCCTTCCGTAGAGCTGCCCATCATCTGTGAACTTCTTGCCATCATCGAGCGCGAGAAGTTCTCTTCAGAGTGCCTGAGCCATGTTGCCCAGCGGCTCAAGAATCGACAGTGCGCCGCCTCAACCGCGCTTCGCCGCCTGAGCCGTTTCATCCATCTGCTGGACTGGGAAAGTAATATGCCGCTCTTCTTTTTCTTGTGGGGCACTCAGCTCGCAATGGCTATCGATCGTTGGTATCGCCGCCATGGCTCCGATCTCCTGAGCTATCTTTCGGCGCTGGGAGAATTCGAAGCGCTCCTTTCCCTCAGCTCATACGCTTTCGAGCATCCTCGCGACGTTTTTCCTGAAATTATCGACGGCGGCCCTCTCTTTGACGCTACGCAACTAGGTCATCCGCTTCTCGACGAAGGCATTTGCATCAGCAACGACGTTCGTCTCGATGACCAAACTCGCTTCCTCATCGTCAGCGGCTCGAACATGTCGGGCAAAAGCACATTCCTCCGTGCCATCGGCACGAATGCTGTCCTCGCTTGGATGGGTGCGCCGGTTCGCTGCGCGAAGTTGCGCATTTCCCAAATGCAAATCGCTGCCGCCATACGCGTTCAGGATTCCATTACTGACGGCCGTTCGCATTTTTTCGCAGAGATGCAGCGCTTGCGCCGCATAATTGACCTCGCAAACGAAGGCCCCTTGTTGTTTCTTGCCGACGAAATCATGAGCGGCACAAACTCCCACGATCGCCGTATCGCCGCTGAATGGGTCGTTCGCGCGCTCGTCCGCCGCAATGCCATCGGCCTTATCACCACGCACGATTTGACTCTCACGGAAATTGCCGCCAATGGTCTGCCGGGACGCAACGTCTATTTCGAAGATTCCGGCGAAGCTGGCGAATTGAAATTCGACTACAAGCTGCGCTCCGGCCTGCTCACCCATTCCAACGCTCTGAATATCGTCCGCATGCTCGGCATCGACACCGAAACTTGAAACGACCTGAGCCCAGCGAGGACGCGTGTTTGTCTTTCCAGCGAGCTAGTGCTGAACTGATGCGCCGAGCGGGGTTATGAACTATCCGGCCTCGGCAGCCCGTTCTTGCGATACGATATAGAAGGGCACGATGGCCCTGACCCGATCACGCGGAGTACACGAACATGAAACCAAAGAACACGATCTGCCTCTGGTTCGACAAAGACGCGCAGGACGCTGCCCGCTTCTACGCCGCCACATTTCCAGACAGTAAAGTAACGGCCATTCACAAAGCGCCCAGCGACTTCCCGAGCGGCAAAAAGGGTGATGTGCTGACGGTAGAATTCGCCGTTCTGGGCATTCCCTGTCTTGGTCTCAACGGCGGCCCGGAGTTCAAGCACAACGAGGCCTTTTCGTTCCAAATCGCGACCGATACTCAGGAAGAGACGGATCGATACTGGAACGCGATCGTGGGCAATGGCGGCACGGAGAGCGCCTGTGGTTGGTGCAAGGACCGCTGGGGCCTCTCCTGGCAGATCACGCCGCGCGTGCTAACCGATGCGCTTGCGGCTGGCGGCGGTGAAGCCAAGCGCGCCTTCGAGGCGATGATGACAATGAAGAAGATTGACGTTGCCGCGATCGAGGCAGCGCGGCGAGGCTGACGAATTGAAATTCGATTACCGGCTCCATTCTGGCCTGCTGACACATTCCAACGCTCTCAAGATCGTCCGCATGCTCGGCATCGACACAGAAACCTGACGCAGGGTTGGAAGAGAACGCTTCGCACTTGGCTGCTAGCATCCAATTCGCCAAACCGCTACAATCATATTTACAGCACTCTTTACG
>JASHYE010000226.1 GCA_030043155.1 Candidatus Acidiferrales bacterium
AAGACTCTGGAATTTCTTAAGCGCATGGAAGCCGAAGTCGGCGTGAGCAGCCGCAATACCCGCATGTTCCTCACCGGCTCCGGAGCGGGAGCCATTGCCGAGCATGTGGGCGCGAAATTCGTGCAGGAAGTCACCGCCGTCTCACTCGCGGTCGAGAAGATGCATCCCGAAGTCTACTCTGTCATCGAACTTGGCGGCCAGGATGCCAAAATCATTGTCTTCAAGGATGATGAAGAAACGGGCCGCAAGAAAAAAATCCCTTCCATGAACGACAAGTGCGCCGGCGGCACGGGCGCGGTCATCGATAAAATCAATGCCAAGCTGAAAATTCCGGTCGTGCAGCTCGCCGAGCAGAAATATAACGGCATCAAGCTTCACAAGGTCGCCGGCAAATGCGGCGTTTTCGCAGAAACGGACATCAATAGCCTGCAAAAAGTGGGCACGCCGCCCGATGAACTGATGGCTTCTCTGTTCGAAGCCATCATCCTGCAAAACCTGAGCGTGCTCACGCGCGGAAACACGCTGAAGCCCCACGTGCTTTTGCTCGGCGGCCCAAACAGCTTCATTCGCGGCATGCGCGAAGCATGGCAGGCGAATATCCCCCGAATGTGGCAGGAGCGGAAGGTCGCCATTCCGGAAGGCGCAAAGCCGGAGGACCTGATCAAAGTCCCTCAAAACGCCCAATACTTCGCTGCTATTGGCGCCATCGAGTTCGGACGGTCGGAAGACGATTCCATCGGCTGCTATCGCGGTTATGACGAATTGCTTCACTATATTGAGTTCGGCAGGCAGGAAGAAAAAACCAAGTCTGGCGGCAAAGCTTTGGTCGAGAGCAACGAAGAGCTCGACACCTTCAAGGAATTGTACCGCCGCAAGAAGTTCACTCCCGCCACGTTCGCAAAGGGCAGCACGGTTGCCGGATTCATTGGCATCGACGGCGGCTCGACTTCCACGAAAGCTGTCTTGCTGGATGAAAACGGCGACATTCTCTGCAAGTCCTATCAGCTCTCCAACGGCAATCCAATTCAAGACACCATTGAGATGTTCGAGAGTCTACGCGGGCAGGTCGAATCGCAGTCCGCGAAATTGGAAGTGCTCGGTGTGGCGACAACCGGCTACGCGAAAGATATTTTGAAAGACGTTCTCAACGCCGACGTGGCTCTTGTCGAAACTGTCGCGCATACGGAATCTGCTTTGAAGTTTTACGAGGATCCGCACGTCATCGTGGACGTGGGCGGCCAGGACATCAAAATCATCATTCTTCACAGCGGCCGCGTGAAGGATTTCAAACTCAATACGCAGTGCTCCGCGGGCAATGGTTATTTTCTGCAATCCACCGCGGAAGGATTTGGAATCGACGTCAACCGCTACGCCGATCTAGCGTTCTCCGCGCAATCCATGCCCGTATTCGGCTACGGCTGCGCCGTTTT
This sequence comes from Candidatus Acidiferrales bacterium, assembly GCA_030043155.1. Next base: position 1,431 of record JASHYE010000226.1, read on the forward strand.
CATGCAATCCGATATCGTGAATTTCCAGCGCCAGGGCTGGCAAGCTGACGAAATCCTCGCCGGCCTCGCCGCTGTGCTGCCCAAAAACGTTTTCCTGTATGTCGCCAGCATTCCCAATCTCGCGGCTCTCGGGACCCGTTTCGTTCTGCAAGGCGGCACACAAAACAATCTCGCCGTAGTCAAAGCGGAAGTGGATTTCATCCGCAACAGTTTCCGCGCAGCCGGCAAAAAGCCGGAAATCATCGTCCACGAGCACTGCGGAGAATCCGGTGCCATAGGCGCGGCGCAGGAGGCCCTCCGTCTGTGGCGCAACGGCCTGCAGACCAGCTTCGTCGGACTCGACGCTGTTCGCAGAATCGAATACCGCACTACTCGCAACGAATCCACGCGCTGCAATTTCTGTAAGAACAACTGCCTGCGAACGTTCATTGATGTGCGCACCGAGCCCGCGAAAGAACTCATTCCTATCAAGAAAGTCACCAAGGTGCCTCTCATGATGGGCGAGCAGCGCCTCATCATCGCCACCTGCGAAAAAGGCACTGTGGAAGATTTGAACGAGATGAAAGGAATCAAAGCCGGTATCGAAAGCCTCCGCGAGAAACACCCCAACTTCGTGGATATGGCTTCCAAAGAAGCGTTCCGACCCGCCAATGCCAAAATCGTTGCCGATCCCATCCCGGCGCGTGCATGGACCAAAGCGGCCAAAGAGCGCGTCGCACGCATGCAAAAGCGGGGCACGCTGCGCATCGGAATTCCCCGCGTACTGAATACTTACGTGTACGCCCCGCTCTTCAATGCTTACTTCCAGAGTCTCGGCGTGCAGCCGGAGAATATTATCTATTCTGATTACACCAGTTCCGACCTGTACCGTGCCGGAGCAAGCCGCGGCGCGATCGATCCCTGCTTCCCGGCGAAAATCGGCATCTCTCACGTCTACAACCTGCTGCAGGAGAAGCATCGCAAAAAACCGCTCGATGCGATTTTCTTCCCCATGGTCGACGTTTTGCATTCGCCGCTCGTCAAACTGACCGGCTCGAACGCCTGCCCAACAGTCACAGCCACTCCCGAAACCGTAAAAGCGGCATTCACGAAGGAAAACGATGTCTTTGCCGAGAACAAACTCCAGTACATCGATCCTGTGCTCAATTTTGCGGACCGCAAACTTTGCGCGTTTCAGATGTGGCAGGCCTTAGAGTCTTTGCTGGGTCTTTCGCAAGAGGAAAACGCTCGCGCGGTGGAATGCGGTTTCGCCGCCCTCACCGCCTTTGAAACCGGTCTCCGCAACCGCGCACGCCAGGTGCTCGATCAACTTGAGCGCGAAGACCGCATCGGTGTCGTCATGCTCGCCCGGCCGTATCATCACGACCCCGGGCTCAATCATGAAATCCTCGATGAATTCCAGAAGCTCGGGTACCCAATTTTTTCGCAGAGCACGCTTCCACTCGATGACGATATGCTGGAGCGCCTGTTCGGCGAAGAAGTGCGAGCCGGCGTCATCAGCAGCCCGCTCGACATTGGCGACGCATGGAAGAACTCCTATTCCGCCAGCACTAACCACAAAATTTGGGCTGCGAAATTCACGGCGCGCCATCCGAATCTTGTGGCGCTTGAGATTTCCAGCTTCAAGTGCGGACACGATGCGCCCATTTACGGCGTAATCGAAGGCATCATCGAGCAGTCCGGCACGCCGTATTTTTGCTTCAAGGACCTCGATGAGAATAAGCCCGCTGGCTCAATCAAGATTCGCGTCGAAACCATCGATTATTTTCTGCGCCGCTATCGTGAGGAAGTGATTCGGAAGCGCAACGCTGGGCAGGAAATCGAGGCGCAGATTGCCGCTCTGGAAGCCCAACTTAGAAGCCAGAGCGGTCAATTTGAATCCGAATTGCCCCAGGACGCTTCCCATCGTCAGACCGTGGAGCGAGAGGCGCACAGCATTGCTGCGGACTGAAGCACAATCTGTGCAGGCCTCACGCCGGATCTGACTCCCGTACAGTTAGGAAAGATCCAGCAGAATTCAAACCCTGCCTCAGCTTTGCACCCGTCCGCCAATACTGTCCCAAAATTCCGCATCGACGTTGATACCAACAGTCTGTTGGTGCATCCAAATTGCGATTCCGTTTCTATTTGCGAGAAGCGCGCAGAAAGAGTAGAAGATTGCACGGTTATGCGCTCTCTCTCAGCTTTGGCCTCCCTTGTTGTGGTTCTCACGGTATGTGCGCTTGGCTGGCCTGTTTTCAGGCAGTCAGCATCCAGCGTGTCGGCTGCACCCGCAAACCCGCTTGAGCATGCCTTTGAAAAAGGGCGGTTTCTAGAGGATACCAACGGCGACAATATTGTGGATTTTCTGCACGGGCATGTCGTTGTTCCCGACGATTCGACCGCGGCGGAGAACACAACAGCCGCAAACTTAGCCGCACGCCTTGCTTATGAGACGACAGGTCTGACGATGCCGGTCGTACAAACTGCCAATGAAGCCAAGGGCTCGCCGAATGGCCCTAAGATTTTCGTCGGCAGCGGAGCGATGCCCTCTGCGGCACTTGCTGACCTTACGCCCCTGATTTCCTTGCTTGGTCCCGCAGAAGGAGGAGTATTCCTGAGCGGCGAAGACCTCGCTGTCATCGGCTCTGACGTTCCAGGACTGATCGCAGCAGGAACTGATTTTGCGGCTCGTAGCCCATACCAATGGCAGACGCCCGGCGAGAAAATTGACACTATCGCCGCAGGAGTGAATAAAGCCCTCTCCGCCGTGAAAGTAAACGCCGTGGCCGTTCTGTTGGGATTGACGTATTCAGATAAGGAGTCGGGCATCCGCCGCGCCATTCTGCGACTTTCGAGCGAAGTCGATAGCGCGGCTGTGCGTAAAGCCATTACTCTGCAAGACATTTCAGCGAATTTTGCG
>JASHYE010000227.1 GCA_030043155.1 Candidatus Acidiferrales bacterium
GGAAGCGCGCTAGTTGCTCCGACGGATGCAAGAAACCTTAGCATGATTTACAAACTAGTTGAACTTGAGCAAGACGGGAAAACTCGCGAAGCAGTGAAGCTCAGCGAATCGAAAACGACGTTTCCGGGGAAAAAGCAGGTGTTTCGATATTCCGACAGGCGCGGTAAGTGGACCGGAGATCTAATCGGATTGGAAAGCGAAAACGCCGATGGGTCAGAGCCGCTGCTCGCTCCTGTTATGCGCGATGGGAAACGCCTTAAAGCAGCCGAGCCGTTGAACGCAGCACGGCAACGTTGCTCTGAATCGATGAAGTGCCTTTCACCTCGTCTGCTCGGGAATACCCGCGCAAGGCCCTATCCAGTCCGACATAGCAGAGCTCTCGAGAAGCTGCTACAGCAGGCTCGACAGCGCGTTCATCAGAAAGCGTAGCGGACAAGGTCAATTGGCTGTCTGCACTGATTCGCTTGCTTACTCACAGACGAGTAGAATGGACGAGGGGAGCATTTGTGGCGGCGAATCCTCAAAATTTCCGCGCGGTGCTTTGGGAAGTGGATACTCAGCTGGATTTCATGCTACCAGGCGGAAAACTCTACGTTAGGGGCGCAGAAAAGAGAATACCGAATATGCGGCGGCTGGTTGACGCCGCGAGAAACGGAAAAACTTTCTTAATCTCGAGCGCAGATCAACATGACAATGATGATGCGGAATTTCACCGCTTTCCAGCTCATTGCGTGCGCGGTACACCCGGAGCCGCAATCGTTCCAGAATTGAAGGCAGCTGACGCAGTGCACATCCAAAATAGGGCCGCTTCCAGCATCCCTGAAAATCTTTCGAAGCTCCAGCAGGTTATTCTGGAAAAACAGACCCTCGATGTATTCGATAATCCGAACACGGAAAAAGTGCTGGCGCGATTTCCAGTAGATTGTAAATTCGTCGTATTCGGCGTCGTTACGGAGCTTTGTGTTCGACTGGCTGTGGAAGGGCTGCTGTCGCGCTGCCGGAACGTGACTCTGGTCACGGATGCTATCGAGGCCCTCGATCCGGAGCAAGGACAACAAACACTCGCCAACTTAGTGGCCCGGGGCGCGCGGCTCATTTCCACGACCGACGCGTTGGCCATAATCGAGCACTCGTCCCGCGATGGGCTTTAGAGTGTTTTTACGTAAGCGATGAGGTCGCGGATCTGTTTCTCTGTCAACAGCCCGCGAAAGGGTGGCATGTCTTTCCCTCCGCGGTAGATCACGCGGCGCAAATGGTAGTCGTCCGCCGACATTCCATTCTTAAATCTTGCCCGTTTCATCAATCCCGCCAATCCTGGCCCGATTTTTTTCTCGCTACTCAGATCGAAATGGCACGCTTCACACTTCTGAGCAAAGACATGCTTTCCATCGGACGGGTCAGGCTTCAAAAGTACTGAATGCGTGTCCGCACTGCGAGCGATTCTTAATTGAGTACTGAACGTCAGCGCAGACATAGTGCACAGCACAGCCACACGAAGGCTCATCTTCTTCAAGAACACGCTCCTGGCAAGAATCGAAGTGAGAAACCGTTTTGACGATCAAGGTTGATGCGCGGCACTGTCAGGCATCCCTTGGCTTCACCACTCGGTCATAAATCAACATCAGCACGACGCCGGTTATCCCGCAGGCTGTTACGACCCACCACATCTCTTTCGGTCGATGCAAGACATCTCCGAATTGGTGGACCAAATAGCCTCCCAATGGACCCGCTATAAAGTACCCAATAGCGATTGGAAGGAAGGCGTAACCCATGTACAGACCCTGCTGCCCTTCCGGCGCAAGGCGCGAGATGTAATCGTAATAGCGACATGACTGCGTCACTTCGCCCAGGGCGAGCCCAATCAGCGTAAATACGACGGCGAGAGTCGAATCGTTGAATACAAGGATCAGCCACGTGAGGCTCGATATAAAAAGCCCCAGTGTCATCGCCGGGAACGCACGCATTCGCCGGGTCAAGTAGGCGACAAGTATTTGCACGCAGATCACCGTTGTCGCATCGACCGTCAGCAGCAAGTCGACATTCGCTTTCGGGTTCACATACCCGCGAAGGAACAAGGGCAACGAGACGTACTGCTGCCAGAAAACAACATAGAAGCTGGAGAAAATGATCAGGAAGAGGATGAATTTTAGATTTCGGAGAACAATAAACATATTGCTGATCGCTGCGCCGACCGTCGCAACGGTTTTATCTGCGGAACCTCCAGGCTCCCGGTAAAAAAACCAGGTTGCAAAAAACATGAGCGCGACGCTCAGCGCCGAGACGCGGAATACATTCTCGATTCCAATTCGCCGCCGCACCAGGAACGCCACCAAGGGTCCCAATGCGCCTCCAACATTTACGATGGTGTAGTAAATCGAATATCCGATGGACCGTACATTATCCTGTGAGGCGCGGCCGGTCGTACCGGCAACGCAGGGCTTCACAACAGCAGGTCCCAGCGCAGGTATCATCAAGATAAGCAAAACTAACCAGTAGAGAGAAATCGAATGCCGTATCGTCGCCATCCATGGAGCTGAAAGAGATCCCAGCAGAAAGTAGCCAAATGTCATCACTGCATAGGCGAACATCAGGGCGCGGCGGAATCCAAATCGATCGGCCAATGTGCCCCCAAGCACAGGAAGAAACCAGACGACGAAGCCAAAAATGCCGATCAGGGCTCCGGCCTGTTCCACAGTCATATGCAGGTTTTCATGGAGATATATTGCTAGAACTGCCGTCGTCGCGTAATAGGCAAGCCGCTCAAAGAGCTCCGTTCCATTCGCGACCCAAAAGGAAGATCCAAAGCCATCGCGAATCTCTTTGACGCGCTCGCTGAACGCCAAACGAAACTCTCCTAAGACGTATAGTTGAATCGAAGCGGCGCGATTGTAGCAACAGTGGGCAAATCGCGCGATTCTTTTCGCTGCTGGTGGGAGATGATCAATTAGCAGGGGATCGGTGGATGTTCATGCCCTGTCAGTTAAACAGTCCACAACAGGCAAATCGCTGGACTCTGGGCGTTCGCACGATTGAAGTTGGAAGCTAGGGATTTGGTGGACGTGGCCGGGATCGAACCGGCGACCCCCTGCTTGCAAAGCAGGTGCTCTCCCAGCTGAGCTACACGCCCATGCGGTGCAACCTAATGTACGATCAACAGTTTACAGCGACTTCTTCGGCTACTCCAACTTCGATTTTCGGTCCATTCGGTCCAATAACGGGGTTTTCGGACAGAATTTCGAAGCCCAAGCCTACTTTCTCGACTACTTGCTTCCGAAACTCCACATCGTCCTTCAGCTTCGAATAGCTGTCTGTAACCGTATTTCCCGCATGGCCATGCCAGAACTTGATGAGATCCTCGGGGACCAAGTTCTTGCGAAGCCATGTGACGCGGAATCGGCGGAATGCGTGACAACCCATTTTCGGCTGATTCAATTTGGCCAAGATTGGATGTAGTGAACGCCGCAAGATATTCGATTGTGAGATTTGCCGGCCTGTTCGGGTGGAAAACAGGAGACCAGATTTTCTCTCCCCAACGAATTCTCTTAGCTTATCGGCAACTACAGGATGAAGATCAATCTCACGCCTACCGTTTTCGGACTTTAGATAGTCGTGAATCTGGCCCCTCCAAGCCTTCTGACAGATTCTGATTGTGGTGCAGTCTGGGGAAATGTTCCTGATGTCGATCCCCAGCGCTTCACCGAATCGCAAGCCTGCAGAGGCACAGAGCACATAGAACATCTGATAGAGCTTCTTTTAGGGAGCCCCCACTATGGCGGTCACTGCGGTGCCGATCAAGGTCGGTTGTTTGGGATTCTTATCCTGGGCAGATCAATGAAGTCGCGATTCCACTTTCGAGGATAGAGAGAATCTCCTTCTTCATTTACCGCCGAAGCAACAACCATCTTTACGGCATTCGCATAGGACCTGATTGCCGACGCTCCCAATCCGCCCTTGACCATCGTCGCACCAAGATTGCGCAACACAAGATTGCCGATGGCGTCGAGCGGCATGTCACCGACGTTCAGATTGAGCCAGTTCCTCAAGCAACGTTCCCAGTTCTCAAGCGTAGACGGAGCTACCGGCTTACGCTTGCGATTCTGCATTTGCTCCAACCAAATCTCGGCCTGTTCACGAAATGTAATACCGCGGTTCGAACGAACGACCTTTTCGAAGTGTTCCGCGCTATCCGCTCCACTGGCCTCGATTATCTCCTTGGCCTTATGTTTCCGTTCGGATGCTGAGAGTTTGCTTGGACCGGAAATAGGGCAGATTCTCTCTCGTATTCGCCGCCGTTTTTCTTGGCCCGCGACATCCTTCCAGAACCGAACGACGTATCAGTTGCCGTCCTCCTGAATACACCCGTTCTGACCAGATCGACGTGACATGGATTTTCTCCCTGTCCGCTTTTCTGGTGTCGCTGTCGCGACTGTATCAATGACGGCGGTCTGCAGCAAGTGGCTCTGGGGTTGCATTGCTTGGACGCTGGCCGACTCCACGCACAAGCCGGATTCTGCTAATGGCTAACTTCGCGGTTTCCTTCATGTTCGGAAGTACTCGCGCCGCTACGCGAAGATGCTTGTGCGTTAAGCTCCGCTTGGGCCTTATTCACTGTGCGGCGAGCGTAGTCCTCAGGATCATTTTTTTCGTGTGCCCGAAACTCGGCGATGTCTCGCATGACTTCCTCGGGAGCGAGTCCTCGGGCAAGAGCACGTTTTGCATAGGCCCAATCCCGCTCCGATTGGCTCAGTTCCCAAGGAGTGGATGCGACTGCGTGATCACGGGCTGATTCCATCGGGTTGGGCCGGAATCCACCGGCTCCGTACGGAGCCAGCGGGCACACGCTCCCGCTGATAGCAGAAGAGTTTCATCCTGTGGATCGAACGGCGCGTTGGTGAGGTCAAGATGGATTTCCCGTTCAATCCACTGCCGCAGTTCCCGCACCGTGACCGATTCGGCTTTTCTGTCCTTCAAAATAGCGGCGGCACTGCAATGCTGCGGGAAGCATTCCTGCAAAGCGCGTTGCTGGTCATTCGGTTGCAAGCGAGCCATTTCGAAGGCGTGCGCCACAGTGAGCTTGGCTTCGTAGAACGCCTGTCTCGCTTCGGGAATGAGATGCAGAAGGCGGAGCCGAGCATACACATAAGCCTCAGACCGTCCCACTTTTGTGGCGATGGTTTCAACCGTGTAAGTCTGCGGCTGTAATTCCATGAGCGCGGCGTACCCTTGCGCTTCATCCAGTTCCAATGAGTCGTCGTGCGCTGAAGCGGAATCGGTCGGTGTCACCACCACTTGTAGGGATTCGAAGCCTGCCGGTTGTAATCGTAAACTGATTTGCGATATCGAAAGTGGCTTATTGCTCCCAAACAGGAGACCTCTTGAATCGCTGTCTTGTGTTCGACCCTACAAGATGGATATATAATCCGTCGCATGTCCAACACAGATTTAGTCCGGCTTTGGGAAGAGCACACCAACCACGAATTTGTGACGCGCGACCCGGAATCAACACTCGCAACGATGGTGGAAGACGCGTACGTAAACCATGTGCCCACTATGACTGGCGGATACGGAAAGAACGCTTTGCGTGTTTTCTATTCGCGAGACTTTATCCCTAACATGCCGCCTGATACGACGCTCACGCCCGTTTCACGCACCGTCGGCGAAGATCAGCTTGTAGATGAAATGATCTTTTCCTTTACGCACACGCAGGAAATTCCCTGGATGCTGCCGGGCATTGCGCCCACGCATCGCCGAGTGGAAGTTCCGCTAGTTGCCATTGTGCGATTTCAGGGGAACAAGCTCGCCCACGAACATATTTACTGGGATCAGGCCTCCGTACTCAGGCAAATCGGGCTCCTGACGGACGTAGGCTTGCCGGCGTTTGGGGCCGAAACTGCTCGCAAGGTTCTCGATCCGACGCTCGACCTGAAAGCCTTTGGCCGACCATAGAGTATTTCATAATCTCTTGGGATCTTGGCGCGCCTCAAAATGGAACTGAATTATTCAACGAAGTGCGGATTTCAACGGGAATGGTTGTACAGGCGATTGCCGCTCTATAGATTCTACGAGTCGGCCTGATGCGTGATCAGTCCGCCCACGGATTCACCACCGGAACCGACAGGTCCTGGAAGTGGGATATATTTCGCGTTGCTAGCGTAGCGTGCGAGGCCAGGACGATCCCAGCGATCATGGTGTCGCGTAGGTTACCTGCCCGCCCTTTCTTATGGCGCATGGCTATGAGATCCCCGGATTGCTGAGCGGCCGTGGCATCAAAAGGGGCGACACGGTTCTCAATTTTGTCACCCAAAAGTCTGTCGAAAGCCTCAATCAATGAAGAGCGTCTTTTCACGAGCGGTAGAATTTGCAATCCAAAGCGAATCTCTAGGATTGTGACGGAAGTCGTCCAAATAGAAGAACGAGGCTGCTCGTCGAGCCACTTAATCACTTGCTGGTCGGCGGACTGGTGCATGAGTGCCGAAAGTACGTTGGTATCGAGAATGATCATTGGCCGAAGGACGTGGGTTTGATTGCATAGCCATGCAGTTCAGGGATTTCTTCATTGAGCCCAACGTTTGCGAACAGCGATGCAATTTCCGTCCCCAGCCCCCCGCCCATCGCGTCTTGCTCGTTGACTGCGTTCCGAAGAATCTCTCGAACCTCTTCTTCCATGCTTCGGCCATGCCGTGCGGCGCGCCGCTGAAGCCGCGATTTGACCTCCTTTTCGACATTTCGCACTACAAATTGAGCCATGCACCTCTCCCATACTCGTAGTGATATCATGATATCATATCACTTAAGCAGAAAAAGAGTACTTCAGCGAGTGGCTAGTTTGTGTGCTCAAAGAGACAAAGCTGGTCTGCCTTGTAAGCAGGCTCGTTCAAAGGTGTTCGGAGCCGAACTCAGCAAAAGACGCTAAAGAACGGCGGAAAAACGCAAAGCACCCAACTATGCCCTTAAGCTGTTTCGTAAAGCTATTTCGGCGTGAGATGGAACAGGCCGCCAGGATTCGCGTCTTGCAGCAGCCAAAGCGTGCCGTCCGGCGCCTCTTCGATATCACGGAGGCGTTTGCCGATGTGCCAGCGCTGGGCCGCGGTGGCGCCGCCCTTGCCGTCAAACGTTACGCGGACAATGGCTTCGGTGACCAAACCAGTGATCAGGGCGCTGCCATCCCAATGTGGAAACACACTGCCCTTGTAGAACATCAGATTGCCCGGCGCGATTACCGGTACCCAGTAGATCACAGGTTTGGCAAGGTCGGGCCGGGTATCGGGGCTCGGGATCGGCACGCCGTCGTAGTTTTTTCCATAAGAGACCAGCGGCCAGCCATAATTCTTGCCGGGCTCAATCAGGTTGAGTTTGTCGCCGCCGCGCGGGCCATGCTCGAGCTCCCAGAGCTGGCCATTGGGAGCGAAGGCGAGACCGTAAGGCGTCCGGTGGCCGGAGGTCCAGGTTTCCGCCGGTGTGAGGTTGGGTCCGGGGAATGTATATGTGCTGATTACGGGAGCAGTCTTCGCCGCTTCCGTATCCCTCGGAGGATCGATCAAGGGAATGGTGCGGGCGCCGGTTTTGCCTTCCATCGGATTGCCGGGGGCTGGTTTGCCGTCCAGTGTCAGCCGAAGGATCTTGCCTTCTGGCTGATTGGGATCCTGCGCGGGGGTCATTCGCTGACGGTCGCCCACGGCGAGGAAAAGGTACTTGCCGTCCGGCGAGAAAGCGATCTGCGCGCCCGGCTGGCCGCCCTTGCCCGGAGGCATTTGGCGCCACAGCACGTGGAAATCATCCAACCTAGCCTGGTTGCCTTGCAACACAAGCTGGCCGCGGCCCAGTGCAAGGCTGCCGCCGTAATCACCTGGCTCGACATAGGTGAGATACACATTGTGGTCAGTGGCATAGTGGGGGGAGAGGAAAACGCCGAGCATGCCGTTCTGGCCTTCATAATAGACAGGCGGGACGCCGCCAACTTCGGTCTTGGCGCCTTGCTGAGTGACCAGATCAACGCGGCCGACTTTTTCGGTGATTAGCATGCGACCGTCGGGCAGGAACGCGATGCGCCAAGGGAGATCGAAGCTCGCTACCTGAGTGATGTTGAAAGGAAGGTTGGGATCAGACTTCTGTTTTCCGGCATTCGTCTGTGCGTAGACCGCGCTTGACAGCAGGGCCATGAGAAAAAAAATGTTCACTAACTTCGTCACCGGTATGCCTCCCTTGCGCCAGAACTGCGCGAACATCCTAAAGCATACTGCCGAGTTCTGTTTGCACAATTAAGCATAATGCGCGATCTTGCGGCGTTAGCTCCGAATATTAA
>JASHYE010000228.1 GCA_030043155.1 Candidatus Acidiferrales bacterium
AATGATGATCACCGCAAGCACAATGAAGTTCACTAGAACGGCGCGTCCAAATCCGCGTCGCCATTCGACGGCATAGCCAATTCCATCGAGTCCACGCACAAAGAGAAATGCTGCGAGAGCAGTCGTCAGCGCGAACAGAATCGTCAGCGTGTGCGTGAGCGGTGATGGATAAGGCCACAGGCGATACATCCAGCGGAATTGCACAGGCAGCCAGATGATGAAGAGCGCCAGATAGTCTTCCCAAACACCTGCGGTCTTGCCTCGCGCAGCTGCGGCGAGCAAAGCAGGAATCACAACGTAAGAAATGCCTGCGAGGATCCAAAGCCATCGAGACGGATACACGTTCAGGGCGTAAACGAAAAACGCAGCCAACGGGACAATGGGCACGAGGAAGAATCTGCCGCCGTGAAAAATTGAGGTAAGCCAACCGTACACGCGGGGACAGGCAACGAATATTTCACAGCCTAAAAGCGTCGCAGAAATAAGAACCGCGATCGCGAAGCGCCGTCCGCCGAATCCCAAATGAAGTCCCATGAAAATGGCAAACAGCACCGACGCGGCCCATAGGATGAGTGCGGCGGCGAGAGGGAGCTGTCGCGAGTGCGATTGCGAGATCATGTGTGACAGTCTAATGCACTCGGCGTCTGCGCCGAAGGGCTTGCTTTGCTCATAGCAGTCGGTGATGCTGTTTAAAGATGGCTGTTCCGGCGAAAGAACGCATCGCGTACATCGACTGGATGCGCGGTCTCGCGTGTCTGCTGATGTTTCAGACGCACTGCTACGATTCGTGGCTCAGCCCTGTGGCGCGAAAATCTCATTTTTTTAGCTGGTCGCAACTTCTCGGTACATTACCGGCGCCGCTTTTTCTGTTTCTGGCGGGGATTTCATTTGCACTTGTGACGAACAGGCTCCGGCGGAAAGGCTTTACGAGTGGCCGGATCGCGTCAGCCACCATTCGGCGCGGGGTGGAGATCTTAGGCCTTGGATTGCTCTTTCGCTTGCAGGAATTCGCGCTGGGTTATCCAAGCGCGCCCTGGACGGACCTGTTGCGCGTGGACATCCTGAACGTCATCGGCGTCTCAATCATGCTGATGGGACTTGCGTGCTGGCTTGCAGCAAAATGGCGAAAGGATGGATTGGTAGCGGTCGGAGTGGCGACGAGCATCGCGATGCTGACTCCGTTGCTCTGGACGAATTGGCAGCCACGATGGCTGCCATGGTTTCTCGAGTCTTACATAAATGGTTGTCACAATTTGGGCGCGCCCCAGCACTGGCTCTTCCCGATTTTTCCGTGGACTGCCTTTGCATTTGCGGGACTGGCAGTGGGGTTTTTTCTGCAAAGCGATTGGGCGCGCGATAGCGAAGCGCGGTCCATCGTGCCTCTGGGAGGGACAGGCGCGATTTGCTTCGGATTGGGATGGCTATTTGATAGCCTTCCGATCCACCTCTATCGCGTTTACGATTTCTGGCACACCAGTCCGAATTTTTTCCTGATGCGTACCGGCGTGGTGATGATGATTGTGCTGGCCAGCTATGCCTGGTGCCGCTGGGGTGCAGGGCAGCGAGGATTCAGCCCGCTACTTAAAATGGGACAGGCATCGTTGCTGGTTTACTGGGTGCATATTGAATTTGTCTATGGACGTTTCTCGATTCTGACCAAGCATACGCGGGGCGTTACGGCGGCATCCTTTGGGTTATTCATTATTTTTCTAGCGATGACGCTCTTGGCGACGGCACGAATCGGTGCAAAGGGGCGCGGCCTTGAAATCGTGCAGAAATTCCGCCGGAGGCTGCGCCCTGTGCCGGAGAGTTGATCCGAATTGATTGCGGCAGAGCAACAGATTCCGTGAGTTATGGGCGAGCGGAAGGATCTGATTGGGTAGCGGCCTTGGGGGGAAGGCTGAAGATCAGCTCGCCTGGCCGCGCAAGGCCCATTCTGTCACGAGCGATTTTCTCGATCGTGGACGGATCCGTCTTTAGATTCTGAATGCGCTGCTGAAGGTCCCGATTTTCCTCATCCAGCTTCGCGAGCTTTGACTGAATAGCATCGATCTGTGCTTTGGAACGATGCATAGCCATCAAGCCATGAGCTCCGAAAACATCTTGCATCACAAGCAGGCAAAATATCAGCGCGAAAAAATACCGTGCGTTATGGCGAAAAAAGGAAGAAGACGAATCGGCACCCTCCTCGCGATTTATCCGGCGATCCACTTGCGAGCCTCCTCTGCCATATTGGCGGATTTTGCCGGTGACTCTGCTTCAGCGTAGACGCGCACGAGCGGCTCAGTTCCCGACGGACGCATTAGCACCCAGGAATCGTCAGCGAAAACGAATTTTAGTCCATCCGTGCGGTCCGTGCGGGCAATTTTCCTGCCGCCGAATTCCTGAAATGCACTAGCGAATCTCTGTGGCAGAGCTGCGATTGTTTCGGCTGGAAAATGTAAATTGACGCGCACTGGCCAGTAAGCGCGGCCTACGCGCCGAAAAAGATCGCGGAGCTGTTCGGAGACTGGCTTGCGGCGAGCGCTGATCATTTCGGCGACGAGCAGGCAAGCGACTATCCCGTCTTTCTCTGGAATATGCCCGCGAATGGTCATGCCCGCACTTTCTTCTCCGCCCAGAGTGATCTTGTCATCTTCGAGAAATGGACCTATGTATTTGAAGCCGACGGGCGTCTCGAAAACCGGAACTCCATGATGACGCGCGACGGCATCGATCAGATGGCTCGTGGCCACACTGCGCGCTGCGCCGAGTTTCCAGTGACGTGTTTCGATCAGATAGTCGAACACGAGCGCCAAAATGTGATTCGGCGAAACATAGGTTCCGTCGCGATCCAAGATGCCGAAGCGATCCGCATCGCCGTCGGTCGCAAGTCCAGCTACAGCTTTCGTTTCCCGCATCAATTTTGCAAGAGGTTTGATGTTTTCCTCAGAAGGATCTGGGCCAGTGCCATCGAACAGGACATCGCGGCCGGTACGAATGGAATGAACTTCGATTCCGTGCCGCTGAACCGCGAGATCCAGCCATCCTGAGCCGCATCCGTGCAAGGCGTCGTAAGCGAATGCGGATTTCGCAGAGGCAATCACATCGAATCGAACCAGCTCGCCAATGCGCTGAAAGTAATGCTCACGCAAATCGACGCGCTCAAAGTCATGCCCGTCTTCGATTTCAGCGGGAGGCCAGAATTGATCGGCGAGCTTGCGCGCGCGGCCTTCGATGTCATGAGTCACTTCAGGCAGCGCTGGTCCTCCATCTGGACCAGAAAACTTCAGGCCATTGTAAGCGGCTGGATTATGGCTCGCGGTGATGTTGATAGCGCCCTGCAGTTTTCGACGCAGGATTTCAAATGAAATGGCGGGCGTCGGAGTTGCACTCGAGCAGAGGAGCACGCGGCAGCCTTCGTCGCGCAAAATCGCCGCGGCGGCGCGGGCGAATTCCTCCGAGAAAAAACGCGTGTCATAGCCAACCAGGATCGTTGGCTTTTTGTGCTGCGCCCGGATATGACCGGCGATGGCTGCCGCAGCGATACGCACGCGCTCGAAAGTAAAATCCTCGGCGATGATTCCTCGCCATCCTGAGGTTCCGAAATGAATCGCGTCAGTAGACATAAACACAGTATTGTATATTGAGTGCGATACGATAAGTAAATCGGGGAAAAGCATTAGCAGATGCAGAAGACATGAAGACAAGCTGGGCGACTATGGAATTCGTTGTGGTATTCGTGACGTGCAGGTCAGCGAAGGAAGCGCAGCGCATTGCCGCGAGACTTGTACAGAAGAAACTCGCAGCATGCGTCAATGTCATCGGGCCTGTGAAGCCCATCTACCGATGGAAAGGAAGAGTTGAAGCGGCTAGCGAATCTCTGATGGTTATTAAATCCACGAAGGGAAAATTCGCCTCTTTGGAGAAGGAAATTCGGCGGCTTCACAGCTACGATACGCCTGAGATTATTGCGCTGCCTGTTGTTGCTGGGTCCAAACGTTACCTGGAATGGCTGCGCGGTTGCATGGAAAACTGAATCACTGAAGTAAGGGTGATAGCTACAACTTTGCCAAAGCTTGATCCAAATCGGCGATGATGTCCTCCACGTCCTCGATGCCAACGGAAAGCCGGATTAGGCCATCCGTAATGCCAATGCTTTGGCGCACGTCCGGCGGAATCGAAGCGTGAGTCATCAGTGCAGGCAGCGATATAAGCGTTTCAACTCCGCCAAGGCTCTCCGCCAAGGAACACAGTTTTACGTGATTGAGTACTGTTCGTGATGCCTCCAGCGAACCGACGTCAAATGAGAGCATCGCCCCGAAGCCGCGCTGTTGCTTTTTTGCCACGGCGTGCTGAGGATGCGAGGGCAATCCGGGGTAAATCACGCGTTTCACTTTCGGATGTGCGTTCAGGAAGTTCGCCACCGCCATTCCGTTAGCATTGTGCCGCTCCATGCGAACGGCCAGAGTTTTGATTCCACGCGAAACGAGGAAACAGTCCATAGGCGCCAGCCCTGCTCCAGCAGAGCGTTGTAGGAAGAATATCTTCTCCGCATCCTCTTTGCGGGCCAGCACCACGGCGCCGCCTACGCAGTCACTATGTCCATTGAGGTACTTGGTCATCGAATGGACTACGATGTGAGCGCCAAGCGCTAATGGTTGCTGGAGATAAGGGCTGAGGAAGGTGTTGTCCACTACCATTGTAAGATTTTTTTCGCGCGCAACAGATGCGATCGCCGCCAAATCGCTCACAATCATCGTCGGATTTGTCGGTGTCTCGACATATATCATGCGCGTCGACGGTCGAATCGCCTGGCGTACCTTGTCCACGCAAGACGTATCGATGAAACTAAATTCCAAGCCAAATTGGACCAGAAATTGCGTCGACAGGCGGTACACGCCGCCATAGACAGACTGAGAAAGAATGGCGTGGTCTCCAGGCCGGAGCAAGCGGAAAACCGAATCGATGCCAGCCATCCCGGTGGTGAAAACATACGCAGCGACGCCGCCCTCCAGTTTGGCCATCGTGCGTTCAAGCGCCTTGCGATTGGGGTGAGCGGTACGCGCGTAATCGAATCCCTTATTATTGCCGAGTGCTTGCTGCACGTAGGTCGACGTTTGGTAGATTGGCGCGACGACTGCGCCGGTCGCCGGGTCCGGCTCCTGGCCTACGTGAATGGCATCTGTGGAGAATCCCATTTTGAAACCCCCTTACTTGCCAGCTTCTGAGTAGCGGGACCGTCTTGAAATTATGTTGCGCGCGATTTCCATTGCGAAGAGCGGCCCGCGGGTATAAAAATTCAATAGCGGTAACCGATCAAGGGCGCACTATTGCGCGTTGAAGGTAGCGCAGAGGTTGATGGCAGTCAATCGGGCGAGGGTGCTGTTTTTCAATTTGACTGAACATAAGCCGCTGGAGCAGGATCCGATTTGAGCCGCGGAAGCTGGAAAGATGAAGCGAGAAGCGTTCCAATTGCTTAAGCTGGCTGCATTTGCGGTTTTCGTCTTCGTCGTACCGCTCGTTTTTGCACAAAGCGCTACTAAAGACAATGCAAAGCCGGAAAATCCCAAGGATGCGGTTACGAGCCTTGAGATTGTGGTCACCGCTGGACCAAAGAATGCTCCCGTTGATAATGCCAGTGTTTATCTCCGTTGGGATGAGCCGCGTTCGCTGCACCGCACAAAACAGATGGAGTTTGACCTGAAGACTGATATGGAGGGAATTGCCAAGGTCAAGGACGTGCCGCGGAAAAAAATTATCATCCAGGTAGTGAAAACTGGATGGAAGCCATTTGGGCAATACTACGATCTGGATAAGCCGCAGCAAAGGATCGAAATAAAACTGCAATCTCCGCCGCACTGGTACTGAATGTGATTTTGTCCTGTCCATTTTCCTCTTCCGCAAGCTCGTGAGCGCATGTCAGGTGATTTCCGGGTAGGTTCTACAGGAAAATGCCCTGTCGTTGTGCAAAGAGCATAGCCTCTTGAATTTCCCGCGTTTAAGAATGCGCGAACCAGATTTTCCACAAGGTTTTCAACACAACTGTTGAAAACTTTAACCGGACATTAACATTCGGCGAATTCGGCGTCATTCTGAAGGTCTGGTCCGGCGAGTCGCTCGAGCGTGATATGATTCGCTAAACAAAATCTGGCCATGAGCTTGCATGAAACGACTGATCGTGAATGCCGACGATTTTGGTTACACGCGAGGAGTGAATTCAGGGGTGATTCGCTGTTTTCGCGAGGGAATCGTTACCAGCGCGACCATCATGGCGAATGGGCCCGCGTTTGAGGATGCTGTCGAGCAAGCAAAGAACCATGCGACTCTCGGTGTCGGATGCCATCTGGTGTTAGTCGATGGTAAGAGCGTGGAGGAGCCTAAAGCGATTCCGTCGCTCGTCGACGGCGAGGGCCGATTGCCTCTTACATTGGCAGACCTGATGCGCCGGGTAACAATGAAATCCATCCGGGGAGAAGACATCGCGCGAGAAATTCGAGCGCAGATAACAAAGGTGATAAAGCATGGAATTGCTCCCACACATCTCGACTCGCACAAGCATGCGCATGCCCATCCGTGGATCCTGGAGTGGGTGATGCGGGCAGCAGCGGAATTTGGAATTCGGCGGGTCAGGAAGCCCTTCGAGAATGCCGGCGCGTTGCTAAAGTCTGCCTTCAGCGACGGCTGGCAATCAATAAAGCAAAGTGCATCCGCTCTCGCAGTCAACGCCGCATCTCGACAATTCGAGAAGCTGGCTCAAGCACATGGTATTCTGTCGCCGCAGCGGCTCTGGGGAGTGGGGGCCACGGGTCACTTGAACAGGGATAGCGTCTTGGCGACGATTCGGTCGATACCGGAAGGTGTGAACGAGTTCATGTGCCATCCGGGACAGTACGACCAGGAGTTGGAGCGTTCGGCAACTCGGCTGAAAAACGCACGCGAAACGGAGATGCAAGCGCTTACCGATCCCCTAGTTCGTACAGCAGTGGCAACACAAGGGATTAAGCTTATCAGTTATCGAGACTTGGAATGAATCCAGCGCGCGGGAACGATCCGATCCAACCAAAGTATTCCGTGGTGGTTCCACTCCTCGACGAGGCCGGTTCAATTCGTGAGCTGCATCGACGGCTCTCGGAGACCATGACCGGGCGATACGATCCCGTTGAGTTCATTTTTGTAGATGATCACAGTTCGGATTCAACTCCTGAAATATTGGCGGAGCTGGCGGCGGTCGATCCTCGCGTTGTTGTCCTTCGGTTGAAGCGCAACTACGGTCAAACGGTGGCGCTGGCAGCAGGCTTTGACCATGCGGCCGGGGAGGTGATTCTGTCCATGGACGGGGACCTGCAGCACGATCCCAGCGACATTCCCCGGCTAATTGACACACTCGAGAGCAGTGACGCAGACATCGTCAGTGGCTGGCGGCAAAAGCGCGTCGACAATCTGTTTTTCCGCCGTATACCATCTGGTGTGGCAAATTGGCTAATGGCGAAACTCTCCGGCGTGAAAATACATGACTTCGGCACCACGTTCAAAGTCTACCGGCGGGAAACGATCAAAGACGTGCGGCTTTATGGTGAGCTGCACCGATTCATTCCGGCATTGGCATCGTTGAATGGAGCGAAGATCCTGGAAGTTCCAATTCGGAACATTCCTCGGCCGCAGGGCAGCTCGCATTACGGAATTTCGCGAACTTTTCGGGTCTTCTTCGATTTAATTACGATTCGATTCATGTTGCGCTACATGCTCAGGCCTCTGCATTTGTTCGGTCCGGCGGGTGTAATCTCCTTTCTGGCGGGCGCGGCAATACTGCTGGCTCTATTCATTGAAAAAGTTGCGGTGCACGTTCAGCTCTTTGTTCAGCACGGACCGCTATTGATTTTCGGCATGTTGCTCTGTCTATTTGGGCTGCAATTCCTTGCGATTGGGTTGATTGGGGAGCTTATGATGCGCAACTATTTTGAAGCCCACCAGAAGCCAATTTATCGCCTTGAAAAGCTTCCGAGTCATATCCATCTGAGTGAGATCCGCCGCTAGGCGTTGATTGCGAACCAGCGACAAATCTGTTAACAATGGGTTTATCCAGCGACTGTGGATCATTCGGAGGAAGGAAATGCGTAAAGCGACTATTTTAACCGTCTTCTTTATTGTGGCAGGGCTGGCATTTGCGTCGAACGAGGTGTGGAAGACGAAGCCCTATCAGCAATGGGACTCCAGCGATGTGAGAGAGGTGCTCACGAATTCACCGTGGGTGAAGAAGACTATCGTGATGGCGCCTTGGGCCCAGGGTGGCATGGCACAGCCGGGACAAGGACAACAGACACAGGGACAGGGCCAAGCCGCGCAGCGTCCGGGAGCAATGAATGGCACAGCAGGAGGAAGCGGGGGAATGGATACCCGGAATGCTGATCAGGGCTCGCAGATGCCCACAGAGGGTCAGGCAACATTTTTCGTTCGATGGAGTTCTTCGCAGACAATCCGCGAGGCCGTGGCTCGCGACGAGCTTTTGAACAGCCAGTTTTCCGAAGCTCAGGTCGAACAGTACGTGAATCAGGAGCCAACAACGTACGCACTGGTGGTTTACGGCCCCGATATGACTCCGTTCCTGAAGGAAAGCGAGGATACCCTGAAGTCCGAGGCCTACTTGGAAGTGAAGCCGTCGAAAGAGAAAGTGGCGCCTTCGGACGTCAAAATCACGAAGGATCCGGGCAGCGACAAAATCGTGTCAATTGCATTTCTGTTTCCCAAGCAGGGGGCGAACGGGCAGCCTTTAATTGGTGCTAACGACAAGCAGGTGCAGTTCGATTTGAAACTGAAAATGGCGCATGTCAATACGCAATTTGATCTGCGGAAGATGACCGGAAAAAGCGGCGAAGATTTGTGATTCCAGCGTTGCGTGAATTAAGACTCTGGGCATAAGCAGGGCGTTGTCTGTTCGTCTGCTTGGGAACGCAGAGGCAAGAGGGCAGAGTTCGCGCTCGAATCGTTACGACAATCTCTTTCTGGCGGGCATTCGGACCTCCCATACCTGGCAGTTCAAAACGAGAGATGGCGCAATTTTCCGAGGACAAATTTTTCCGTGCGCGCGTAACGCATAGGCGCAACTTGGCGGGAGATCTGTGGGTCATCCGCATCGATCCCGGAGCAGAATTCCGATTCTCGCCTGGACAGTACGCGACGCTTGGCCTCGACGGCGGGGGTAAGCTCATCGAGCGCGCCTATTCCATTGTTTCAGCCCCGCATGAGAAAGAGTTGGAAATTTTCATCGAACTTGTGCCGCAGGGCGAACTGACGCCGCTGCTCTACCGGCTTGACGTGGGCGCGCAGATCGCCATGCGCAAAGTTCCTAAGGGACGCTTCACACTGGACGTGAAGAGCGGCAGAAAAAACCATCTTCTCCTGTGCACAGTGACGGGAATCGCTCCTTTCGTGAGTTACATTCGCTCTCTCGAAAAAGAGTGGCGCGAGGGTACGTTAGACGGCGCGCACCGGTTATTCGTTATTAATGCCGCGAGCCGCTCGTGGGAATTCGGCTATCGCGAGGAGTTCGAGCGCGCGGCGTCCGCGACGCCTTGGCTGACCTACGTACCGACAATCAGCCGGCCATGGGAAGACTCCGAGTGGAATGGCGAAACCGGGCGCGTGGAAGACCTGATTCGAAAGTATGCCGATCTTTGGGGACTCGACGGTACCAACACGACGGCTTACCTCTGCGGGCATCCGCAAATGATCGAAAATGGCAAAGGCATTTTGCAGCGCCGCCGATTTGCGAAGGAGGCGATTCGTGAGGAAGTCTACTGGATTCCAGCGAAAGAAGCGCGCACCTAATAAATAGTTGGCTCCCAGCTTCCAGCTTGGCCGAGAAACCTAGCTCGTCCCATTCACCTCGGCAATCTCATCAATCGCAGCCTTCGTGGCGCGCAACGGAACAGCGACGTGCACCATTTCGTCCGGGTCATCTGCGTCAACAACGATTGATCCGCCGGATTTGACCACAGTGACGTGGCTGTCTTCATCTACGACTTCGACAAGCGGGCCGTCCGGGCAATCAGCGAGTCCGGAGATCGCCGCATCCACAACAGGCATGAACTGCTGAAGATTCTGCGACGCTTCTCGCAGGTGATGTCGCGGAACGAACTTGATGGCCAGCGGCATGATCATTGCCGGCACGACGAGCGAGATGTGCGTGCCACCGGCCTGCTTCTCGTGAACGCCAACGTGAATGAAGCCCTCGCTCGAGACGATGGCGCCGCCCACGAGGATCGTACCCATGAATCCCATTCCAATTTTCGCGAGAAGCAGCATTGGCTCTCTCCCTTCCTGAAATTTTCGGCCGCTACTAACCTTTAGTCGGAAGTGTTGTGGGAGTCGATCCACACGCGCACGGTTTCATCACTGTCTGTAACCGTCACGAGTGTAGTGTCGCCAGCACGGTCAAGCGCCTGAATCGCCGCTTCGATATTCAGTTGATGCTGATCGGTTGCAGACGCCAGTGCCTGCGCAACTTCCCACGGAACAGTAACGTTGACCTTCTCTCCGTCTCCCTTATCAGTCACATGAACGATCAGAGAGCCGTTTTCCTTGGCGACGCGGACGTTTGTATCGGGCTCTTGAACAGTCACGAACTCGCCATCCGGTGCAGACTTAACCGCGTTCAGGATAGCTTGCAGGTCGACTCCGTTGGCTTGAAAATTGCCAATTTGGATTTTGCCGTCGCGCAACTGGCCGTGATTGATCGCAGGAATCACTTTTTCGGCAAGCGAAAGCGGAATATTCACGCGCACCAATTCCTTCGTGTTTACGCCATCAACTTTCACATGCAAATAATGCTCGGGGGGAGCGGCTGCCACGATGCCTGCCACAAAGAGCAAGCTCATAACGCAAATTGCCTTTTTCATCGGTGAGCGCCTCCTGGGCGTTCAGCCATAGTTACGAAGGGCACGCGGAAAAAGTTCCCAGAATTTTCCGCGAGAGGGAGTCTGTAGGTTTCCAGGTGCTCTATTCGCGCCGAAGTTTGAAGGCAAGCGTCGAAAGCGGCGGAAGTATTAGTCTTAGTGAAAACTGCCTCTCGTTCCAGGGAACGGGGTCGGCATTGACTCCGCCGCCGTTTCCGGCATTGCTGCCACCGTAAAAAGCCGAATCTGTATTCAAGATTTCGTCGTAGTAGCCTCTTTCAGGAACGCCAACGCGATAGTTATCGCGCAGCACCGGAGTGAAATTGCAGACGATAACGACGAAATCGTCTGCCTGCCGCCCTCGGCGAATGAACGCCAGCACGCTCGCGTCCGCATCGTGAACTTCCAACCACTCGAAACCGGGCCATTCAAATTCGACTTCGTGGAGTGACGCTTCACGCCAGTAAAGCCGGTTTAAGTCACTCACGAGCCGCTGAATTCCTTGATGTGGCGCAAAATCGAGGAGCTTCCAATCCAAATCGCGATTTTCCTGCCATTCGCTCCATTGAGCCAGTTCCGAGCCCATGAATAGCAGCTTTTTGCCCGGATGCGAGTACATGTACCCAAACAGCAGCCGCAAGTTGGCAAATTTGTTCCAGTCATCACCAGGCATTTTAGAGAGCAGCGAGCGCTTGCCGTGCACCACCTCATCATGCGACAGAGGGAGAACAAAGTTTTCGTTGAAGGCGTAGAGCATTGAAAAGGTGAGTTCGCCGTGATGGAATTTTCGATGAATAGGATCGAGAGCGAAATAGCGTAGCGTGTCGTTCATCCATCCCATGTTCCACTTCAGATCGAATCCGAGTCCGCCAAGATACGTGGGGCGTGACACGGCGGGCCAGGCGGTGGATTCCTCGGCTATGGTTAGCACGCCCGGATGCCTCGCGTGCACCACTTCATTCATTCGCTTCAGGAAAGCGATGGCTTCCAGATTTTCGCGCCCGCCGAATTGATTCGGCAGCCACTCTCTCTCACGCCGTGAATAGTCGAGGTATAACATCGACGCGACGGCATCCACTCGCAGACCGTCGATGTGGTATTTGTCGAGCCAAAAGAGAGCATTCGATAGCAGGAAATTCTGCACTTCATTTCGGCCGTAGTTGAAAATCAGTGTGCCCCAGTCGGGATGCGACCCGCGCCGCGGATCCGCATGCTCGTAGAGATGCGTTCCGTCGAAATAGGAAAGGCCATGATCATCGCGTGGGAAATGGCCGGGCGTCCAATCGAGCAGCACGCCGATGCCTGCTTCGTGGCAACGGTCGACGAAGTCCATGAACTCTTGCGGGGAACCGTAGCGGCTGGTCACAGCAAAATACCCGATCGTTTGATAGCCCCAGGACGCGTCGAGCGGATGCTCGGTTATTGGGAGCAGCTCGATATGCGTGAAGCCCATCCGCTTGATATAAGGAATCAGCTCGTCGGCCATTTCGCTATAGGTCAGCCAACTACCATCGGAATGCCGATGCCATGAGCCGAAATGCAGTTCGTAAATCGAGATTGGCGCGTGCTGCCAGTCGAATTGTGCGCGCTCGCGCATCCATTCGTCGTCCGTCCATTCGAAATCATCGAGAATGGCGACTACAGAGCTGGATTTTGGCCGAACCTCCGCAGCGAAGCCGTAAGGATCCGCCTTGAGGGTCAGCATTTCACCGTTGCGCGCGCGGATTTCAAATTTGTACAAATCGCCTTCGTGTAAGCCAGGAAGGAAAATCTCCCAAATACCGGCCGGACGGTTGCGCATCGCGTGAACGCGTCCATCCCAGCGGTTAAAGTCGCCAACGACGCTTACCCGCGTGGCATTGGGCGCCCACACAGCAAAATGAACTCCACGAATTCCGTCGATTTCGCGCACGTGTGCGCCGAGCTTTTCGTAATTCTGAAAATGCGTGCCTTCACCCAGTAGATAGAGGTCGTAGTCAGTCAGAAGCGGTGGAAAGGCGTACGGATCGTACGCTTCCCGGATCGTGCCGTCCGCTTCCGTAATGCGAAATCGGTAAGCAGAGGGCGAAATCGGCGAGCCCGCTTGGGGCAGGGGAATCAGGGCTTCAAAGAAGCCGGATGCATCCTTGCTTGCGGCGATGTACGGGATACTTTGGCTGCCCCACAAAATCGTTACCGATTTTGCCCTCGGCAGAAAGGCGCGAACAGCCATCGAGCCGCCGTCTTCAGGCAAAAGATGCGGGCCGAGAACGGCGAAAGCGTTCGGATGCTGGCCCCGGATAATCAATTCAATATCTAAAGACAAAGCCCTTTCCGAAACTGGAACGTCTGTTGAGATCGAACTTCGTGAGTCGATTTTGTCCAAGGGCCGAATACTTTCCTCCGCTTATCCATTTTAGCGGAGAGCGCAACAGTAACCAAGACAGAGAAGCATGCAGTTTAAGCGTGGCTTGCACCTGACCATCGCGATCGGCTGACTCACTGTAGACATAAGCACTTTGGGCGGGTAGGCTATGCCCCTAGCGGGTGTGCGAAGTTTTTTCGAATAGAGAGGAAAGCACAATGAAGAAGACGACCGTGGGTCTCTCCATCCTCGGGTTCTTGGGCCTCGTTTTTTGCGCGGGTGCGGCAAAGGCTCAATCCACAGCTCACAAAGCTCCGGGTCCCGAGCAGGTGCTTCAAAGCAACTGGGACGGGATTGGCAGCAAAATCATCGCCATGGCTGAAGATTGGCCGGCAGACAAGTATTCCTATCGGCCGAACGATCAGGTGCGCACATTCGGGCAGATCCTTGTGCATATCGCCTCTGCGAACTACTTTGCGATCAATCCCGCAATGGGCAAAAGTACGAAGGACATTCAGGATGATCCAAAGCAGTATCAGACCAAAGAGCAGATTGTCGCGTTCGTGAAGAAATCATTCGCCGATGGTGACGCTGCGCTGAAAGCCGGCGGCAACGCAGGCGCGATCAAGAACTTGAGGTATTGGGTCGGGATTATTGAACATTCGGGAGAGCACTTCGGGAATTTGGTCACGTATTACCGCAACAACGGGGTCGTGCCTCCTGAGTCGCGGCCGAAGAAATAACCCTTCAGAATCGAGGGCTCCAAAGCGATGAAGCGAATCTCTTCGCGTGTGTGTTTGGTGTTTGTCTTGATCCTGGGTGCGGCGATCGCGGGCCGCGCTCAAGACCGCTCGCAGGGTCGCTCCATGGTGATCACGCGCTATGGAATTGTGGCCGCGGAGAGCCCTCTGGCGGCACAGGCTGGTGTTCAGGCGCTCGCGCGCGGCGGTAACGCTATCGATGCCGCCATTACGGCAAATGCTGTGATGGGCGTGGTCGAGCCAATGATGAACGGCCTGGGCGGCGATCTGTTTGTGATGATTTACGACGCGAAAAGCGGAAAATTGTACGGACTGAATGCAAGCGGCTGGTCTCCGAAGGGGCTTACTCCGGAATTCTTGAAATCAAAGGGCATTACCAAGATGCCGGCGTTCGGCATCGACTCTGTAACCGTTCCCGGCGTTGTGGATGGCTGGTCGAAGCTCTTGGACCGTTTTGGAAAGCTCAATCTGCAGCAAGATTTGGCCCCGGCGATCCGCTACGCGCGAGAGGGATTTCCCGTTGCGGAGTGGGACGCGCTCTATTGGTCAGACGCCACGCGATTCCTCGCGCAAAATCCAGAAACAGCACGCGTTTATCTGATTGATGGACAGGCTCCAAAAGTAGGGCAGATTTTCCACAATGAAGACCTGGCGAAATCACTGGAACTGGTTGCTTCCGGTGGCCGCGACGCGTTCTACAAAGGCAAAATCGGCCAGCGCATCGTCGAATTCTCAAAAGCTCAGGGCGGCGCAATGACCGCCGAAGATTTGGCCGATTATTCCGCTGAATGGGTCGATCCGATCTCAATGGAATATCATGGTTGGACCGTTTCCGAGTTGCCTCCCAACGGGCAGGGAATCGCTGCGCTGGAGGTGTTAAATCTTATGCAGCAGTTCCCGCTCGCTCAGTACGGTCACAATTCTGCGGACGCTCTTCACGTTATGATCGAAGCCAAGAAGCTCGCCTACGCGGATTTGCTTAAATATATTGGCGATCCGCGATTCAGCAAGATTCCGGTCGCTGGATTGCTTTCGGACGATTATGCCCGCGAGCGCGCGAAGTTAATTGATATGTCCAAAGCAAACTGCAGCGTTCCGCCCGGGAACCCGCTCGCGGGAGATACGACTTATTTAACCGCAGTCGACCAGCAGGGCAACATGGTTTCGCTCATTCAAAGCAATTTTCAGGAGTTTGGTTCGCGGTTGGTCGCCGATGGCACGGGGTTTGCATTACAGGATCGAGGCGCTCTGTTCAATCTGGAGGAAGGCTCTCCGGATGTGCTTGAGGGCCACAAACGGCCTTTGCATACGATTATCCCTGCGTTTATGTCAAAGGGTGATGTGCGCATAGCCTTTGGCATCATGGGGGGATTCAACCAGGCGCAAGCTCACGCTCAATTTGTTTCGAATATTGTCGACTTTGGCATGAATATCCAGGCTGCCATGGAAGCAGCGCGCTTCACGAAAGCGAGTTTTGGAGGCTGCGACGTCGATCTGGAAGACCGCATTCCTGTGGATGTACGAACTGCTCTTGCGGCGCGAGGCCATTTGATCCGTACAAACGGAGATTTTTCAGCGCGGATGGGCGGTGGGCAGGCAACGGAAAGAAATTTTGCAACGGGTGTGAACTTCGGAGCGTCTGATCCACGAAAAGACGGCGAAGCGGTCCCGGAGCCTCTGCCGCACCAGTAAGCAGGGCAGCCCTCGGGCAGTTCGCGGTTTGCCCCGGTGTTTGCAAATAGGCACTTCGGTACCTAGGTACCATTGCCGCACCTGCCTCAAAACCGCTAAACATATGCTGGACAGAAAGTTGCAGGATGAACATCATCCTTACGGTGTTCTCCACGCCTCTGCGCTTGGGCAAATGGGCGAGGCATCTGCCACTTCCGAGTGATCGATTGAAATCGATGCCAACGAATACGGATTCAGTCTCTTCGCGTCAGAAGAAGACCAAGAAATCTGCCAATGGCAAGAATCGCTCTGCCACTAAGACTCGCCGCCGCGCCAGTTCAAACTTCAAAGTTCCCATTGGCCCGCATGAAATCGAGAATTTTGAAAAACAACTTCCAGGAGACTCCGTATTCCCCAAATTTGAGACTGATGAGCTCCGTTACCGTCAACTGATCGAGCAGCTTCCGGCTATTACTTATGTGGCCGAATTTGGACTGGAGGCTGCCTGGGAGTATGTCAGCCCGCAAATCAGCACCCTGCTGGGCTTTTCTCCTCAGCAATGGATGTCCACGAAAGGCCTTTGGCTGAAGCAGGTCCATCCGGAGGACCGCGCGCGCATTATGGAAGCCGAACACTACAGCGTGCGGCACGGCACGAACTACGATGTTGAATACCGCATGTTCACGCGAGACGGTCGCCTTACTTGGTTCCGGGACCGCGCGATTGCAGTGCGCGAAAGCGATGGTCGGACCCTGATGCACGGTTTCATGTTGGACATCACCGAGCGCCGCGAAGCCGAAAGCGCCTTACTGAAACTGAGCCGCCAGACCAACATGATTTTGAATTCCGCTGGCGACGGAATTTTCGGCCTTGATCGAGAGGGTCGCCTCACGTTCGTGAATCGCGCTTCCGCGCGGATGCTCGGCTACGAACCCGAGGAAATCATTGGCCGAAATGTGCATGAGCTCTGCCATCACACGAAGTCAAGTGGCGCGAAGTATGCTGAATCCGACTGTCCAATTTCCGCCGTTCTGCGGGACGGTGCGACGCGGAACGGAACAGAAGATGTCTTCTGGCGAAAGGACAGTTCGAGCTTTCCGGTGGATTTCATCAGTACTGCAATCCGCGAAGGCCAGGCCGTGGTTGGCGCTGTCGTGACATTTCGCGACATCACTGCCCGCCAGCGAGCCGAAAGGGCGCAGCGACAGGCGGAGGAGAGATTTCGCAGCATTTTTGAGAATGCGGTCGAGGGAATTTACCAGTCCACTCCGGATGGCCGTTTCATCAGCGTGAATCCAGCGATGGCCCGAATGTTCGGGTACGCGTCACCCGAAGAGATGATCTCCACGATCAGAGATATCGGCACCGAGTTTTACCTGGACAAGGCAAAGCGAGACGACTTTAAGCATTCGATGGAAAGAGGCGATTTCGTGGCTGGCCTCGAGACCCAAGTGCGGCGCAAAGACGGAACCAAGATATGGATTTCTGAGACATCGCGCGCCGTGCGCAATGTTATCGGCCGCGTCTGCTATTACGAAGGCACAATTGAAGATGCAACCTCGCGCAAACGCGCGGAGGCCGAGCGCCAGGTCTCTTTTGAAATTATTCATGCCGCCAACGTCACAGATAACCTGGACGCTTTGCTGCATCGCATTCACGAAGCTCTTTCGCGTGTTTTGTATGCCGAAAACTGTTTTGTCGCGCTCTACGACCCCCTGACTGGCATGTTCAGCTTTCCTTTCTTCACCGACAAGTACGACGCAGCTTTTCCGCCGCAAACGATGGACCGAAGTTGCACCAGCTATGTATTCCGCAGGGGTGAAGCCACTTTGATACCGCAGCAGGTCTTTGACAAACTCGCTGGAGAAGGCGAAGTTGAACTCGTCGGCACGCCTTCGCCCTCCTGGCTTGGTGTTCCCCTGCGCACACCTTCGGCCACGATCGGTGTTTTGGTTGTGCAGCATTATGAAAACGCGAATGCCTACACGCATCGGGACCTGGAATTCCTGTCGTCCGTCGGAGGTCAGATCGCTCTGGCAATCGAGAGAAAACGAGCGGAGACGGCGTTGCGTGAAAGCGAGGCGCGCCTCCGGGTGCTCGTCGAGCAGTTGCCAGCAATACTGTGGACTACCGATACGGAACTTCGATTTACCTCCTCCGTAGGAGCCGGACTTACGCGGCTTGGCTTGAGACCACAGGAGGTCGTTGGCAAATCGCTTTATGAATACTTCCAGACAGAGGACCGCAGCTTCATGCCCATCGCGGCGCATCGGCGGGCCCTGAATGGCGAATCGGTGACTTTTCACGTGGAATGGGGCAATGGGTCTTACGCATGCCATGCGGAGCCTTTGCGCGACGGTACCGGTGTTGTGGTCGGCGTCATCAGCATGGCCCTCGATATTACCGACCGCAAACAACTCGAGGCCCAGTTGCGCCAAGCGCAAAAAATGGAAGCGGTCGGAAGGTTGGCCGGGGGAATCGCTCACGACTTCAACAATCTTTTAATGGTCATTCAGGGATATACAGAACTCCTATTAGATCGCCTCGGTGGGGAACATCCGCTGCGGCGCAATGCTGAGCAAATCCATGACGCCTCTCAGCGGGCCGCAGGCCTTACGCGGCAATTGCTCGCTTTCAGCCGCAAGCAAATGCTTGACCCGCAAGTGCTGAATGTGCAGGAAGTTGTTTCGGATATGGAAAAGATGCTGCGGCGCTTGATCGGAGAGGATATTCAGCTCACGACGACAGCTGCTGCGGATCTCTGGCGCGTACGGGCTGACCGGAGCCAAATCGAGCAAGTGATTTTGAATCTCGCGGTCAATTCGCGCGATGCTATGCCGAACGGCGGGAAACTCGCAATCGAAACGGCAAACGTGGAGCTCGACAGTTCGTATTCACGGCATGCAGTGGTCGAACCCGGCGATTACGTTATGCTCGCGGTCAGCGACACGGGCATTGGGATGGATGCCGCCACGCAAGCCCATGTGTTTGAACCTTTCTTTACCACCAAGGAAAAAGGGAAGGGAACGGGGCTCGGATTGGCCACTGTCTATGGAATCGTTAAGCAGAGCGGCGGATATATTTGGGTTTACAGCGAATTGGGCAAGGGTGCGACGTTCAAGGTCTATCTGCCCCGGGTGAAGGATGGAGAGCGCGAGTCGCAGAAGAAATCTGAAGTGAAGGAAATGCAACGCGGCTGCGAGACAATCCTTTTGGTGGAGGACGAAAGGGGTGTTCGAGACCTCGCTCGCGAGTATCTCGAACAAGAAGGATACGAAGTGCTCGAAGCCCAAAACGCAGAGGACGCATTACGTCTGGCTCGGAATCATTCAGGCACGATTCACCTGTTGTTCACAGATGTTGTTATGGCTGGAATGAGCGGGCGCCAGCTTGCCGAAGAGATGCAGAAGCTCCGGCCGCAGACTCGAATCTTGTATATGTCTGGCTACACCGATGAAGCCATCGTCCACCATGGACTCTTGGGCCGCGGCATGGTCTTGCTGCAGAAGCCATTCACGCTCAATTCTTTGGCGATGAAGGTCCGCGAGACGCTTGATCAAACCCTTTAGCGCTGAAATTTTTCCTCTTTTTTGCCAATACCGAACTCTCTTCCTGCCAAGTTGATTTAGCCAACGACCCCCGTTAGCATGTTCGTCTTCCATCGCACACGTACAATAAGGAGATCGATGAAGATTTCAGATTTGCAGAAAAAGGGCGTGGCTACTCAGGTTGTTCATGCCGGCGAGCGGGCAAAACCAGATGATTTCGTTCCTATGTCGACGCCCATCTACAGTACAGCCACGTTTCTTTATGAGAATCTGGCCGATATTGACGCCATCAGCAGCGGCGCGCGACGCGGTTTTACATACTCGCGTCATGGCAATCCGACGAACGCAGCCCTTGAAGAAGCCGTCACAATACTGGAAAGCGGCGGATTTGCAGCAAGCACCTCTTCTGGAATGGCGGCGATTTTGCTTGCTCTTCTCGCCGCCGGAGTCGAACAGGGCAGCCGCATTGCCGCCTCGCAAGAGCTTTATGGCGTTACCGCGAAATTTCTGTTGGACGTCACGTCGCGCTGGGGCGCACAGGTCGAATTTGTCGATGTTTTTACAGAGGAGGGACGTAACGCGCTGTGGGCTTCTGAGCCAAGCGTGTTGCTGCTCGAAAGCCTGACGAATCCACTGCTGCGGATTCCAAATTTGCCGGTCCTTACGGATGAGGCTCACAAACACGGCGCCCGCGTCATCGTGGACAACACGTTCGCTACTCCCCTTCTGCTCCGGCCGCTTGCGCATGGCGCGGATTTCGTTGTCCACAGCGCAACTAAATATCTCAGCGGGCACGGTGATTTGACCGGAGGGATCCTTGTGGCGCGTGAGGATTTTGCCGATGAAGTTCGTCATATGAGCCGCCTCATAGGCGCTAACCTTGGCCCTTTTGAGGCGTGGCTCACCCTGCGTGGATTGAAGACGCTTCCGCTGCGATTCGAGCGCCAGTGTGATAACGCGCTTGCTTTGGCGAAATGGTTGTCATCGAATCCTCGCATCGAGTCAGTGTTTTATCCGGGACTTGCGTCCCATCCAGATCATCTGCTCGTTGAAAAACTGTTTGGCAACCGTGGCGCGGGAGGTGTTCTCTCGCTAAAGATTGCCAATGCAGGCCGAGACGAGGTTTTTCGATTTGTCGATTCGCTGGAACTATTCCTGAAGGCAACTTCGCTGGGAGACGTGCAGAGTCTGGTGCTGTATCCTGCGATTTCCTCTCACCGCGACCTATCGCCCAAACAACGCCAACGATTGGGCATTACCGACAATCTCATTCGACTCTCCGCTGGTATTGAGGATCTCGAAGACCTTAAGGCAGACTTGGCGCAGGCTTTTGCCCGCTTGTAGCCACAGCTCGTCTTAATTGTATCCATTTGAAACAGCGATGTGGGACTGTGCCTCCAAAGAACACGAGTTTTCGCCAATACGATTATTTTCTTCAAAGCAGGAAAGCCCTAACTAGAAGATGTGGAAGAGCATACCCGTGGTGCCCGCAACTCATCAGGTTGGCGGTTTCCTTGCTCTTATGCTTTGTGTCCGTCGAAAACAGCGACTTCAGATTCAAACGGACGGGCAAGGGGAATGAAAATGGAGATTATGAGCGGACGCGAAGCATTGATTTGTCGGGGGAATGAAGTCGAGCAACCAATCGGAGAGCAGAGACTATGGGTCGCAGTTTTGGCGCAGGCAGTTGAAGACTGGCAAGGCGAACGCCTGCGCTCGAAAAGAGACGCGGAGCAGTTCTTGTTTCAAGATCAGAAAGACTTTCAAATTGTCTGCGCCAGAGCGGGGATCGATCCCATCAGTTTCCGCTCGCAGCTCCTTCGCGTGCGACATCCAGAGAAGGCGAATCCAGTAAAGCTCGCAGCCTAGTTCGTTCGGCTCCCCACAAGAACGTTGTTAATCGCTGCAAAACGCCTCGGGCTTCCTTTTCGAGGTAAAATCATCGTTCCCGGTGGATTCCACCAAGCCCGATGCCAACCAAGCAGTCAGCCGCTAGTCTGAAACCAGAGATTGACCTGCTCCTGTCCTGTGCGCGCAAGAGTTTGGATCCGCGCTATGCCATGCGGGTCAAACAGTTACTGCAAGGTGATATCGACTGGCAGTTGCTTGTCAAACTTGCGGATCAGAATGGCCTCCTTCCGCTGCTCTGCCATCACTTCACGCAATTCTCTGACGCAATTCCGCCGGACTGGTTCGCGAGATTGCAGGAGGAAAACCGACAGAATGCCATTCGTGCGCTCTTTCTGACTTCAGAGCTGCAGCGGATTATCGACGGTTTGCGCCATCGACAAATTACTGCTCTGCCCTATAAGGGGCCGATCTCAGCTTGCCTAGCCTATGGAGACGTAGCGCTTCGCCAATTTGATGATCTCGACTTCGTTGTGCCGCAAGCCTCAATCGAGCAGGTCTATGACCAAGTGGACGCGCTTGGCTACGAGCCGCGACTTTCACGCGAACACTCTCTCTCTGCCAATGGGGAAAACATTCCCGGAGAGTACGTCTTCGTGCACAAAATAAATCGGCTCATCGTAGAGTTTCACACCGAGCGGACGCTGCGACATTTTCCACGCGTTCCCGGCTTGACGGGGATGATTGCTCGCGCGAATACCATCCATTTCAATGGGCGGCAGGTTGCCACGTTTTCGATACCGGATACGCTGCTCATGCTTTGTGTACACGGGGCAAAGGACTTTTGGTCGCGAATCATTTGGGTCGCTGATGTCAGTGCCATCAGCGCAATGCTTACAAAGGCAGATTGGGAGCTTCTCTTCGCTCAAGCAAAGGAATGCGATGCCCAAAGAATAGTCAGTCTTGGCCTGTGGCTCGCCCAGTCTCTTTTCTTGGAGTCCGATATTCCGAACGCTAATTATCCGGAATGCGATCACGCCATAGTGAAAATCGCGACCGCTCTGCGAGATCAGTTGCTCGAATCCAAGCCTCTTTCTGAGGGTCTGTGGTGGCGCTCACTTTACCGCATTGCAATGGTGAAGCCGCTACCGAAGGGCATCGCCTATTGGCTTCGGCTCTCGACCGCGCCCGCTGAAGAGGACTGGCTCGAAGGCAGTGATTCCGTGGCGCACCGCGTCCCTTACTTTTTGCTGCGTCCGCTGCGCCTTTGGCGAAAGTACGGGCGAGCAGTAGGGCTCGGCAACCGCTCTGGTCAGAAGGATTAGCTAGTCGTCAACCCGCACATTCTTCACACTTTTCGTATTTCCCATTTCGAAACAATTGAAAATGAGTTGATTGCTTTGCTGCTGGGAAGATTGAAGATGTATGCGCAGCAAAAGCGCGGTGCTTGTACTTGCTATGTCAGAACCATTGAACATTTCGATCGGAAGCGTGCCGCTCTCCCTGCACGTTGGCGACCCGGATCTTTACAGAGGTGCCCGCCGGCGATACGCGGAATTCCTCGGTCAGCTTTCCGGAGCGCTCCCGGTTTTCGTGGAAACAAACGGACTGGCGACCGAAAATGCAG
>JASHYE010000229.1 GCA_030043155.1 Candidatus Acidiferrales bacterium
CCTTTGGGGCCGTAGAGTTTGTGCGCGGAAATGGAGAGCAGGTCGATGCCGTCCTTTTGCACGTCGACGGGAACTTTGCCGATGGCTTGCACGCCGTCGACGTGGAAGAAAATTCCCTTCTCTTTGGCAATCTTGCCGATTTCGGCGATGGGCTGAATGACACCGATTTCGTTGTTGGCATACATGATGCTGATCAAAATTGTTTTCGGCGTGATGGCGCGGCGCAAATCGTCAAGATTGATGCGGCCATCCTTTTCCACGGGCAAATAGGTCACTTCGTAGCCCTCTTTTTCGAGGCGCTTGCAGGTGTCGAGCACAGCTTTGTGTTCGGTGACCTGGGTGATGATGTGATTGCCCTTTTCGCGATACATCGCCGCGACGCCTTTGATGGCGAGATTGTCGGATTCGGTGGCGCCGCTGGTGATGACAATTTCCTTCGGCGTGGCGTTGATGAGGCGGGCCACTTGCGCGCGGGCTTCTTCGACGCCCTCTTCGGCGGACCAACCGAAAGCGTGGTTGCGGCTCGCGGCGTTGCCGAACTTCTCGTTGAAATATGGAAGCATTGCATCGACGACGCGCGGATCGACCTGCGTGGTCGCATGATTGTCAAAATAAATCGGAAGCTTGACTGCCATGCTCTTCTCCTAAATTCTCAATTCGACGACCTCGGAAGCCGGGGCGTCGTCTGCAATCTGCGAAATAGTGACCTTGCTCAGCACGGTAAGAATGCTGTCATTCACTTTGCGAAGCGGTGCTTTGATGGTGCAGGTTTTCGTTTGCTCGCAATCGCCGTGATGCGTGACGCAGGAAGTAAGCGAAAGCGGGCCGTCGATGGCGTCGATGGCTTCAAGCGCGGTGATGAGACGCGCGTCGCGTGCCAATGTGTAACCGCCGCTCGAGCCATACCGCGCGGTGACAATGCCAACGCGGGCCAAGCGCTGAAGCACTTTGGCCATAAGCGGAGCGGAGATGCCATAAACATCGGCGATGTCCGCGGCGCTAAATGAGCCTTCTTCAGCGTGCACGGCCAGATGCTTCAAAGCGATGAGCGCGTAGTCGGATTTTTTGGATAGCTTCAGCATAAGCTTGTTGCAACTATATACGACTCGTTCAGTCGCATATCGATTTTAGGCTCATTTGCGACGGAATGTCAAGCGCTTATGGCAGAGCAAGAGCAGGTTTTTCAAGGAGATAAATTCCGACTGGCTTGGTCGTAATTAGCTGGAGCACTCGCTCATCCGATGGGGATTTCTGGCGGTTCAGTTGCTACTTACGAATTTGAATGGGCGCGCGAAGCCGCAAGAACAACGGATCGCGTTCCGCTCTGCTTCAGCATATCGGCGGCCTGGCGGAGGGTGAGATCGTCGGGGACGCGATGATAGTCGAATTCCGTCAATTTTTCTTTCACAGTTATGGTGTGGAAGAAGAGGGCCTTGCCCGTTATGTTGGTTTCCAGCAGGGTCATATCCCAGTGGTCTCTGGCTACCTGGGCCTGTTTTACGTCGAACGTGCCGCCCTTGTTCAGATGACCGAGCATGCCCCAGCCAAATTCAACGCGGCTGGTGATATGGCCACTGAACTCTTCCAGGCGCATATTGAACTTACTAATCCAAAAATCGCCGGACATGTGGTGAAAAACTTCGGCCTCGCGGGTAGACGGACGGAAATCGGGATTCGGTGTGAAGGTCAAGTGAATGAGGCCGTGCTCTTCACCGGCGTACCGGTAGGTGAGGGCATTGGGCAGCAACTTCATGAGATTCTGCTCCTTGTTGAAGTCACTGGAAGAGCTTTCCTTGCGCTGTTGCTGGTCGGCGGCGCTTGCCAAGAACTTCTGCATGCGAGCCTCTTCAGCGACTTGCTCCTGCTCTGTAAGCGGACGACCGTCGATAGCAATAAGGCGTTGCACTTCGCCGTTTTTCGTCTCGACGACGTCCCAGGTTTTACTCACGCCGCCTTTGACATCCGTTTTTCGAAAGCGCCAATGGGTCATATCGTCCGCGTCATCTTTCAGTTCATTGTGAATCACCTGGCGGACCAACTCCTGCGGGTTTTGCCCGGCGGCGGAGGAGCGCGCCGGCTCTCGCCCATCGGCGCGGATATCGCGATTTGGAGCAAAAAGCGAAACAGCCAAGACCAGAAGGAAGCCTGAGATTAAAACTTGGCGGAAGAATGGCCGGCTGGTCGGACCCATTTTGCTCACGTCTCCTACGCGCCAGATTGCACGAAAACGGGCGCGTTACAACGTTAGATGTTTTCCAGCCCCGAAAGGGAACCGCAGTGGCGCTCGATTTAGCAGCTTGCCGCAAAAATCATTTAGTCATTGTACGAGCACAATCACATATTTGGTTTCATCCTGTCAGGGCTTCCAGCGATTCAAAAATGATTCTACGTCTTGCAAGCCGATTCGGGTGGTGTTTTCGAAGTCGCCATTTTTTTGCGAGACGAGAAGGCGGCCGTGGCCGTCGAGCACAGCGAGGCTTGGCACTCCTTTTTTCAGGGGAACCTGATATTTCTGGGCGAGGTCGAGGTTCGCATCGTATTGGCCGATGTTGATGTGCACGACGACGTAGTTGGCTTGGAGGATGCGAGCCACTTCGGGATAGTGAAAGGTGGCGTCGAGAACGTGGCAGTCGTAGCACCAGTTGCCGCCGAAATCGAGAAGCACGTGGCGATGCTCGCGCGCCGCGACGGACAAGGCGAGGCCGATATCGGTGCGAGCTTCGGATGCGTCAGGATAGAGATTGGGCTCGGCCTCGACGGGCTGCGGAAGGCGCGAAAGGTTGGTGCGATTCGTTGCAACGATAACAGGTTTGCCGTCGACGTCCGCCCAGACTTGCGCGATCGACGCAAAGGATTTCGAGGCGCCGGTAGCGCTCTGGAGGGTCGCTTCCAACGTGAAGATGACGCGAGTCACGCCGGTTTGCGGCGAGTCGACGTGAGCGACGTGGATTGCCAGACGCGAGAGACCCGAGGATTTCAGCGCCGACCAAAAATCCGGCTCGGCGGAGGGATCATGGCTGGTTCCTTTGGGCGTAGTGGTGACGGATGCAGGAGCGGTGCTGTAGAGCGAATGCAGCGCGCTTGCGTCACCGGAAAGAACGGCTGCTTTCCAACTTTGCAGCGGCGAAAATGTAGCCTCGATGCTCTTTGCTGTGTGCTGGGCGCAGGCATTCACTGCGGATAGCGCTATACCGAATGCGACAGCAAATTTAAGGGCCAGCTTGCCTTTCATGAAAGCGCCTCGCTGAACATTGTTGAACATTATAGTTCCCCCACTCCACAGATGCCCAGCGCACGGCGAGGATTCAAGGCCCGAACATTGCGCCTCTCTGATATACTCCCGTGGCGACGCTGCCAAGATACATTCTTTGGCGGGAAGGAATGCTCACGACAGGATAAATGATCCCTTTTGGAAAATCGCGCAATGCAACAGAGGGCGGCGCGGCTTTGGGGCGGCTCGAGCTGAGCGTTATGGAAATCGTGTGGCGGCGCGGGGAATCGAGCGTTCGCGATGTAGTCGCGAAACTGGAGCGGCCGCGAGCGTATACGACGATAATGACCACACTCGATCGCTTGTACAAGAAAAATTTGCTCGAACGGCGGAAAGCGGAGCGCGCTTTCCTGTATTCGCCGCGATGCTCGCGGGATGACTGGGAGCGCGAACGCGCTGACGGCTTGCTGGCGGGCTTTTTGTCCCGCTCCGAACCTTCACGCGATCTGCTGATTTCCTGCCTGGTGGATGCCGCCGGCAAGTATGATGATGCGCTGCTCGAAGAGCTGGAAAAGAAAATCCGCGCCAAGCGCAAGGAACTGCTGCAGAGGAGCGGGCGATGATTCTTCCCTACACGCTGCGGCTGATCTGCCTGTGCTTCGCGTCGTTTTTCGTGGTGCACACCGCGATGGCCTCAGCCGTTTGGGTTGCTGCTCCGAGAGCGATGCGCACGGGCGAATCGATGCGGCCGCGAAGCGGCGCAAGATTTTTGCTGGGATTGCGGCTGCTGCCGGTCGCGCTTGCCGCTCTGGCCGTCGCCGGCCTTTGCGTGCCGAGCTATTTATGGCTGGAGACAAACGAATCGACCGAACGCGTTGGACTGGCATGCTGCGCACTGGCTCTGCTTGGCATGCTGCTCTGTGCGGATTCGCTGATCCGTTCGGTTCGGGGAATTTTCATTTCCTGGCGCGGACTGATGCAATCGAAGCATGCAGGATTCAAAAAGGAGCACAGTCACCTGCTCCCAGTTACGATCATTAATAGCGACGCGCCTGTGCTGGCGCTGGCAGGGCTCTTGCGGCCCCGCATAATTGTCTCAAGCTCGATTTTGCAGTCGTTATCCGCCAAGGAGCTCGAAGCCGCCGTCGAGCACGAGCGCGCTCATCAAAGGTCACATGACAATTGGAAAAGGCTGGCGCTTGTTTTTGCGCCGGAGATTCTGCCGTTTACGCGCGCCTTCGCGCCACTGAACCGATGCTGGGCAAAGCTGATCGAATGGGCCGCGGACGACGATGCCACGCAGGGGAATTTCGGACGTTCGCTTTCGCTGGCGGCGGCTTTGGTGCGAGTGGCGCGAATTGGCGGGGCGTTTTCCCCTTCCCCACTGATCAGTTTTTTTCTTGGACGCGAGCGCGAGCTTTCTGCGCGCATTGAGCGCCTGATCGCGCCCGTCCCTGCAAGGATTGACCCCCCTCGTCAATTGCGAATGGGGCTGAAAATCGGAGTGGCAGTTTTTGGCGTGCTGGCTATCGCTGCAATTCTCCATCCATCCGTGCTTGTTTCAGTTCACGAAGCGCTCGAGCAACTGCTTCGCTGATTTTCCGCGCTCTCTTCTGCGGTTGCCAAACTACGAGTCATGGTAGTAGTTCAATGTGTGCTTTAGTCTGACGCCCTAAATTGTTTAATACCATCCAAACTCGGGAGCCACTCAATGGGGCGCGCATTCAGGCGATTTTGTTTTCTTTTCCTTGCGATTTTGATTGTTTCGGTTTTTTCCTTTGGAGCATTTGCTCAGACACCAGACACCGCGACCGTACAGGGACAGGTTACTGACCAAAGTGGCGCGGCCGTCCCCGGCGCCAAAATCACCATCACGAACTCGGCTACCGGTGAGCAGCATGGTGAGCAAACGGACGCGTCCGGCCATTTCTCGATTTCCGGACTTCCTATTGCGGGAGCATACGATATTGTTGCTCACAAGGATGGTTTTGCAGATGGCGTGGCTAGCTCGCTGACGCTGGTGGGTGGCAGGACGGCCACTTTGGATTTCCAATTAAATGTTACCGGCTCGCAAACTCAGGTTACCGTCACCGGCACGGTGGGCGCAGTTCGCACCGATGAGCCACAGCTTGGAATTCACATCAGCGCGCTGGAAGCGCAGGAAATACCGCTGTACAACGAACGGATCACGTATCTGCCGCTGCTCGAAGCAGCGAATCGTCCGGCCATCAACCAAGGCGACATTTTCATGAACGAGGATCTGTTCACTACAAATGGAACGGGGCGGCGACAGACCTGGTTCGAAGCGGACGGCAGCAATGCAGTGGATATGTGGGGCCGGCAAACGATTTTCAGCGATATTCCGCTGGACGCGGTACAGGAAATGACGGTGCTGACGAACGCGTTCTCCGCGCAGTACGGAATGACGGCCGGGAGCGTTGTGAACATTGTGACGAAGAGCGGCGAAAGCAAGTTCCACGGCGATGGCTGGATTCTCGGCCGACCTTCGGGCCCGGAAGCGGAGTTATCGGGATTCACAGCATCGACCGCGAGCAGCGGCAACGACATCACCAACGACAGTGTTACGCAGATGGGACTGGGATTGTCGGGGCCCATTGGCTCTGACAACCGGACTTTCTTTTCCACGGACTGGCAGTATACGTGGCAAGATCGCGCCTCACCGGTTATCTCGCCGGTGCCGCTCAACTTCGTTGGGCATTATCAAGGATGGCTTGGTTACCTGCGTTTGGACCATCAGATCACGAACAACAACGACATTTTCTTCCGCAGCGATGCGGACAATTTTTATGACACTAATCCGAACGGAATCGTAGGCGGCGCGACACAGCCAACGGTGGACCGCATCTTCCATCGCCGCACGTATTCGGAGGAGGTGGGAGATACGTGGTCACTGAGCCCGTCACTCCTGAACAACGCGCGGGTGCAATTCCAACTGGCATCGCCGATTACGGAATTCGATCCGACGGTATATGGCACGGAATTTTCCGTGCCGATTATCGGCAGCAGTAGCGGAACGTTTGCCACCGGGACATCGCAATCCGCCAACCTGCAAAATCGCCAGTATGAAGTGAACGACGTGGTGTCGTCGGTGCACGACAAAAACACGATCACCTTTGGCGGCGACATGATTCACGCGCACAACGGCGGGGACAGCAAGGAATTCGGCGGTCCGATTTTCCTCGGCGAGTTCAAATACAACCCGTGCACGGTCTCCGCAACAGAAACGCTGGCGGACTGCGAAAGCTCTTCGTATCTGGACAACATCGATAACGTTCAGAGCTACACGCAGAGTTTCGGAAACGCGTCGTACACGGTGGACGACACGCTTGGGTCCGCATTCGTTCAGGACGATTACAAGGCGAAGTCCGACCTGGTGGTAAACCTGGGTCTGCGATACGAGATCCAGACCTTTACGGATTCCACCAAGGATTTCGCTCCGCGAGTTGGATTCGCTTATGACTTGCGCGGGCGGGGCAAGACGGTGATTCGCGGCGGATTTGGAATCTATTATTCGCAAATCGTCGACAACGATGAAGCGAACTACGCGCTCACTGGGCCGACCGGCGTATTCAATTACACCGCCATGCCAGGACAAGTTGGTTTTCCAACAAGCGTATCCGCCGCGCCGCTGCCGGCGTTTCCTCCGGGAGCGCAAGTACCGCTGCGCAGCTTGTACATTCGACCGGGCGAGAGCGCATACCTCAACCAGTTCTTTGATACGTCGGCGCTTATCGGCTATCCAAACGTGCTGCTGAGTCCGTATACGGAGCAGTGGACGCTTGGCGTTCAGCGGCAACTGATTTCGAACTGGGTGCTCAGCGCGGACTATGTTGGTTCGCATACGTTACGGATTAACCGGCCTCTCGATGTGGATCCGCCGACCCCATTCATCCGGACGGCGCCGGGCGAAATTCGTACCGCGCAGGAAGCGAATTGCACAAGGCCACTTTGGATTCTCTGGTACCAACAGCAAGGAAGCGTATGCAATCCAGCAGCGCCGTCGAATCCGGAGCCGCCCTATTCGGTAATTCAGTCGGACGTGAATGACGGATTTGCTTTTTACGACGCGCTGGACATTGATGTGAGCCGGCGCTTCTCAAATGGATTTGAAATGCTGGCGAGTTATACGTTGTCTCACGCGATCGACAACGTCGATCCAGACCTCCCAAGCCAGAATCCGAACGATCCAAATTTCACCGGCGAGCAGGAAAAAGGAAACGCGATTTATGACCAGCGCAATCGCTTCGTGCTGAGCGGCGTCTACACCGCACCGCTGAAGATTCGCATCGGCGGCGTGGGGACGTTTGGATCTGGCTTGCCGTATAACATCACTACGGGCACTACAAATAGCGGAGACACAGGAGCGACGACGGACCGTCCGGTGGTCAACGGCGTGGTCATTGGCCGCAATACCGGGCACGGAACTCCGATTTACAGTGTGGATCCATTTGTTGAGCGGCCATTTACTTTTGGCGAACGCTACGTTCTGAACCTTCGCGCGGAAGCGTTTAATGTGTTCAACCACGCGAACTTTGTGGGCTTCAACGGCACTTGGGGAAATGGCGCTACGGCTCCCGCGCTTTTGGGCACGCCTTTGGCGGGAATCACCAACCAGCTGCCCGCTCGCGAATTGCAGTTCGAGGCGAAATTCAGTTTCTAGCCGAGGACTGCTAGGGCTGCTCAGACGGCGCGAGTCATTGATGCTGCGATGTGCTCGCGCCGTTGCAATTGCAAGTGACAGAAAAAAAGAGGCACGTTATGCTCTGGCGTGTCTCTGAACGAGGCGGGATTCCTCTTCCTGGCGGCGCTGGCGGCTGGAGCGATTAATTCCGTCGCGGGAGGAGGCAGCTTCATCTCGTTCCCGGCGCTTCTCTTCGTCCGCATCCCTCCCATCTCTGCAAACGCAACCAATACTGCCGCTCTGTGGCCCGGGACGATCGCCAGCACCGCCGCGTACTGGCGCGAAATGCGCCAGCCTCGTGTACGCAAGCTCTTGACTCCATTGCTGCTGACAGGGTTAGTCGGCGGCATCATCGGCGCAAGCATCCTGCTGAAAACCCCACAGGCCATATTCATGAAAATGGTTCCCTGGCTGTTGCTGGGAGCGACACTGCTGTTTGTTGCAAGCGGCCGAATCACGAAATGGGTCCGCGCTCAGGAGGAGCATGGTGGCCGGCGCAGGATGCTTTTCGCGGGCGGGCTGGCGCTCGAGCTGGTGATTTCCATTTACATCGGCTATTTCGGCGCGGGGGCAGGAATTTTGGTGCTGGCGATGCTCGCGCTGCTCGACGTGGGCAACATTCACGCCGCGAACGGAATGAAAACGCTGCTGGTTAGCTCCGTAAACCTGGTGGCGCTGGTGCTTTTCATTCACGCGCGCGTAATTGTGTGGCCCGAAGCGATGGTGATGCTGGCGGGCGCGGCGATTGGCGGATACGGCGGAGCGTATTACGCGCAGAAGGTTGATCCAGTGCTCATTCGACGGCTGGTGATTGTGATTGGATTCGGCATGTCGGCGTATTTTTTCATCACCCAGTTTGCCTAGCGGAATACCGGCGATCCCCTGGTTCTGCGTTCCGCCTCAAAATAGATAGCTTCTTATGCAACATATTGGGAGGGGAGTACGTATTGACATTCGATAGGAGGAAGGCTAACGTTTGCGGAGATACAGAATGTCTATAGGAGAAGAAATGGGCCGTTCGCAAATGGAGTTGTTACAAGGCACTCTCGATATGCTGATTTTGAAGGCGCTTGCTACCGACGAAATGCACGGCCTGGGGATCTCGCGCCGGATCGCGCAGGTGACGCGCGGCACTTTTGAGGTCAAACCCGGTTCGCTTTTTCCGGCGCTGCACCGCATGGAAGAGGAAGGCTGGCTGCGCTCGTCGTGGGGAGAATCGGAAAGCAATCGGCGCGCCAAGTATTATCAACCGACGCGCAAAGGCCGCCGGCATCTGGAAACTGAGACGGAACGCTGGGGTCGGATTTCGCTGGCGATCGAGCGCGCGTTGGAA
This sequence comes from Candidatus Acidiferrales bacterium, assembly GCA_030043155.1. The sequence goes on from JASHYE010000229.1 coordinate 9,247, forward strand.
GCATAAAGAGCATTGACCCGCCTTCGCCAAGGCTACGGTAAGGCGAGCGAGTGGCGAGAAAAGACGAAGGCAAAACCATGTGGCTGAAATGTGCGATTCGAAATTGGCGGCAGAAGCGGCGGGCGAATGAGGAACTCGACGAGGAAGTGCGTGGGTACGCTGAAATGCTCGCGGAGGAAAAGATACGCAGCGGCGCTGGCGCAGGTGAGGCACGGCGGGAGGCAAAGATCGAAATGGGCGGGATCGAGCAAGTGAAAGAGCGGACGCGCGAGATTCGCGCGGGGCACTTTCTTGAAACGCTGTGGCAAGACATCCGCTATGGCGCACGCATGCTGCGCAAATCGCCGGGGTTCACCGCTGTTGCCATTCTGACGCTTGCCCTCGGAATCGGAGCGAACACCGCAATTTTCAGCGTGATTGAGAGCGTTCTCCTGCGGCCGCTTCCCTATGATCATCCGCAAAGCCTCATCGAGATTTGGAACTCGTACTTGCCGCAGGTGCCTCTCGGCGGACTGTCGCCCGGGGATTTTCGCGATTGGCAGGGAGAAACGACAACGGTCTCGGAAATGGCCGCGTACGCTTGGATTGAACAGGGCGCAAATTTTACGGGCGACGGCGATCCGCAGCGTGTGGAGCTGAACTGGGCGACTTCGAATTTCTTTCCGATGCTTGGCGTGAAGCCTGCGTTCGGACGCTTATTCGTTCCGGATGAAGATCGCCCGGGCAGCGCGCCGGTTGTGGTTCTTTCGCACCGGTTCTGGCAAAGCCGCTTCGCGGGCGCCCCAAATGTCGTGGGGCGCGTTGTTACGCTTGACGGACAGCGTTACACGGTTGTCGGTGTTCTCGATGAAGGATCGCAGTTGCTGGATGCGCCGGATATGTGGATGCCGATGGGCCAGTTCGAAGACAATTTGACCGAGCATGTGCATTATGAATTCGTTGGAATCGCGCGACTGAAGCCGGGCGTGAAGGTTGCACAGGCGCGAGCAGAATTCGAAGCGCTGAACCGCCGATCCGCGATCGCCTACCCCCAGGAGCATAAGAATTTTGAAGTGGTTGTGCAGCCGATGCAGGACGCGTCCGCCGCGCAACTGCGCGGGACTTTGCTGGTCCTGTTTGCAGCGGTGGGACTGGTGCTGCTCATTGCATGCGCGAATATCGCGAATTTGCTGCTGGCGCGGAATGCGAGCAGGGAAAGAGAAATTGCGCTGCGCACGGCGCTTGGAGCGCATCGCGGGCGGCTGATTCGGCAATTGCTGACAGAAAGCATCCTGCTGGCGCTGCTTGGCGGAGCCCTGGGAATCGCGTTCGCGGCTGTGGGCGTGCAGATTTTGGGCGCGCTCGCGCCACGGAATATGCAAGCGGTGCAGCAGATACGTCCCGATGGCATGGTGTTTCTTTTTACCGTCGCGGTTTGCGTGGCAGTTGGCGTGATCTGCGGCTTATTGCCGACGCTCCAGGTAAGAAAAACGAACGTGAGTGTGGCTCTAAAACAGGGAACACGAGGAAGCGGGGCGTTTGCGAGCCGCAAACTTCACAGTGCGCTGGTTGTGTCGGAAATTGCGCTGGCGCTGGTTCCACTCGCTGGCGCGGGGCTGTTGCTGCGTAGTTTGCGCGATCTGCTCAATGAAAGCCCTGGTTTTCGCGCCGAACATCTGCTGAGCATGAATATTCCCCAAGCCGCCATTCCAGCCACGGAACTCGTGAAAATGACTCCCGCTCAGCAACTGCAGTTGTCGCAGAAACAAGCTCTCCAGTTTCAGCAAATCGTGGAAGGCGTGGAAGCACTGCCGGGAGTGAAGTCTGCCGCAGGCATTGACGTGCTGCCACTTGGCACACAACTTCAGGCGGCGTCGCGCTTCGTGATTGAAGGGCGACCAATTCCAGACGCGGGGGTTCGGCCGATCGCTGAAACGCGCACCGTCACTCCCGGGTATTTTTCGACGGCGGAAGTTCCTCTGCTTCGGGGACGGTCGCTCGAAACGGAAGATGCAGGAAAGCATAATATTGACATCGATCAGGCGATGGCGAGCCGATTTTGGCCTCACGGCAACGCAATCGGCAGTCGTGTCAGTTTCTGTTCGCTTGGTCCAACTCCGTGCTGGTTTTCCATCGTCGGAATCGTGGGCAATGTTCATGAATACGGACTCGATGCCGCGCCTACCTATGACGTTTATTTCACCTGGGGCTGGACGCCCTACCTGCTCATCCGCACGACCTCGGACCCGCATCGCATCGAAATTGCTACCGCGAGCGTGATTCATAAAATTGACCCGGCGCTGCCTGTGACCTCGGTGATGACCATGGATGAGTTAGTGGCGGATTCTGTCGCGCCGCGCCGATTTTCCGCCGTTCTTACCGGAGTGTTTGCGGCGCTTGCACTGCTGCTCGCGGCTGTCGGAATTTACGGCGTGATGAGCTATATGGTTGGCCGCCGCACGAATGAGATTGGCATCCGCATGGCGCTAGGCGCGCAGCCGCGCGATGTTCTCAGGTTGGTGGTGGCCCATGGCGCAAAACTGGCGCTGATCGGCGTCGTGATTGGAGCTTGCGGATCGCTCGCGCTGGCGCGTTTCATCTCCAGCATGCTTTTTGGCGTTCATCCGAGCGATCCGCTCACGTTTGCAGTGGTGGCACTGCTTCTCTCGGCGGTAGCCATTGCAGCCTGCTACATTCCCGCGCGGCGAGCGATGAAGGTCGATCCCATGATCGCGCTTCGCTACGAATGAAATTACGTTCGATGAGTGGTAGGGTCGGCGAAAT
>JASHYE010000230.1 GCA_030043155.1 Candidatus Acidiferrales bacterium
GCGTTCCCCGCTTGGATCCAAAAGTAGACAAGGCACCCTACCAGGACCACTATTCCCAGGGCCGAAATCCAATACCGGGGAAGCTTGCGCTTATATCTTTTTCCTGTTCCCATCCCTGCTCGCCTTCGTCTTTGCCGTTCAAAACACGGCTTTCTCCATTGCCGCGACCACGTCAGCCACCTTCCAGTCGTTGTCCGGCCACATCTGCTCCACGGTTCCGTTCGGACCAAGTAGAATCGTGTTCAGGCTGTGCGTGATCTGGTTGTTCTGTTCGTAATAGACAAGTCCAAAGCCGGATGCCAGTTTTTGCAGCTCCGCGGGGCTGGTCGATACGAAATCCCACTGTGCAAAGCCCGAGGCGTCGCCCTTCAAGTAGGCGAGTCCGTATTTTCGCAGTACTGGAGCGGTATCGTACATTGGGTCCAGGGTGACGCTCAGCAGATGGGTCTTTTTGTAAATCGCTGGAGTTTCAGCGAGTGTGTTGTGAATTTCCGCAAACTCGCTGGTGATCAACGGGCAAAACTTGGGGAACGGGCAGCGCGTGTAGATGAACGTCACCAGGACGGCTTTGCCCTTGAAGTTTGCCAAATGTAACGTTTTGCCGTCCTGATTGACGAGCGGGACGTCCGGCACCTTGTCGCCCGGCTGCAGTTGCCGCGCCTGCGTTCCCCCGACGCTGCCCCGTTTGCTCTCATCCGTGACAGTGACGTGTTCAAGCCAGTAGTTGTTGTTGCTGTCCACAACCACGTCGGCTCGAATCCGGTCGCCCGGCTGAACCTGTCCAAGCCCCTGCGGATCTTTCACCGTGTAGTTCATCGTCATCGCCGACATGAAACCGGGAATGTCGTCGTTAGCCACGGTGAGCATCCCTCCAGACTCATCCTTCGCCAGAACTTCTCCGGTAAGTGTGTAGTGTTTGGTCGCCCTTTGACAGCCGGCAATAAAGAACAAACCCGCCAACAAGAAACTTTCCCACCCAACTCTCCGTTTCATGGCAAATATTCCTTGGTCTCCCGTTTAGTAATTGAACCGATACCGAAACTCCCCGTAAATCTCCCGCGGCTCGTTCCAATGAAATCCTCCAAACGTCAAACTGTTATCCAATTGCACCTGTCGGTTTGCCACGTTCAGCGCCGTCACGGAAACGCCGTATTTCTCCGCGAAATCTTTCCCCAGCGAAACGTCAAACGTCGTATGGCTCGGCAAATACGGCCCCGGATATTGCGCATTCGGCATCCCGTACAATCCGTTCGTGAACCCCGATCCGTAATACACATTCGTCGCCGCATACGTCTCCCACGGCAGCCTCGCGTTGAATCCCAGATTCAGCGTGTTTCTCTGATCATGGTCCACCGGCGCATACCCGGGCGCGATCAGCAGCGGGCATTGCATGTTATTGGGGGGACAGATCAACCCTCCCGTGATCGGTGCGGTTGCCTGCGCGATCTGATTCGCATACGCCAGATGAAACTGCCCGCGGTTCCACAAATTCGGCGAACGCAGTGTCGTTTCCCAGCCCTGAATCAGCGCCGCCTGCCACGTGATCGGCCAGAACAGATTCGATTCGCCGATGTTGTTGTGGTCCAGCCAATTCGTCGCTCGTGTTTCGTAGTTGTCCGTGTCCAGCGTCCATCCATGGAAGGGAATCATCACGCCGATTTGGAATTCCTTGTCTCGCTCGCCGCGCAGAGGTGCAAAAGTGAAATTCTGGCTGTTCGCCAAGCCCAGCAGCGCCCCCGTCGCCGTCACCAGCGGCGGCGCTTGATAGTAATACCCATAAAATCCGCGAAACACCCAATTGAGTTTCGGCACTCGCAGAGTGGCGCCAAACCGCGGGTCCGTCGCGCTCTCCGAAATCGACGCGTCGAAGTTCGTTTGCCGCAGCCCTGCGATAAACGTAAACCATTGATTCACTTTGATCTTGTCGTCGATGAATTCCGCCGCCAGCCCTCCCGTCACTCCAATGGAAGATGCCGGGAAATTCTGGCTTCCATCCGTGAATACATTGTTGAAGTAGTTGTACTGGTGCTGCGCGAATCCGTACACCCCGCCTTGGATGTCGTTCCTGTCGATGATCGTGTTGAACGACACCTGCGCACCTCCATAGTTGGCCGTCTGATTTACGTTCGAAATCACCGGATAATCGTTCGCCCCGCCTTCATAGTCCGCGCTGTTGTAGTGATAGAACGGCGAGACCGTCAGCACCGTATCGGGGTTGAACGTATGCACCCACGAAAAAACTACGTAACCATCGGGCTCCCGCTCCGCGTCGCGTAAGCCGTAACTCGGCGATTCCCCCGACGCGACTAGGATCTGATTTCCCGTCGAGTTTGGGTCCGGGTCGATGGGAATCTGGTAATAGTCCTGTCGCAGCGAACCGACCAGCCGAAATTGGTTCTTCGCATCGAGGTTGAAGATGATCGATCCAAATCCGCCATACCCATTCTCCGCATCGTGGTCCACCTGCGGAATCGGCGTCTGCAAGCCGTAATCGCTGCGATTTCCATTCACGCTGACGTAGTACGCCAGCCGCTCCGTGTGTCCCCCGCATCCGACTTGGTCATTCGTTTGATGGAAATTCCCCAAGGTCACCACCAGATTGCAGTCCTGATTGAACTCGAAACCATTCTTTGGCACGATGTTGAACATCCCGTACGTCCGGTCTCCATAATCGGCGTCGTAGCTGCCTCGCAGCACTTCCAGATAATCGATGTCCTTCGGATCGATCTGCGGCCCCAAATTGCTCGCGATATTCGTGTTGGGAATCGGCACGCCATCAATCAGCCAGTCCACCTGGTGCCCTCCACGCATATGCAGCATGTCGTGCGTCACATACGTAGCCGGCACGTAATCGGTGATCATCTCCAGTCCGTTCGTCAGGTCCGCTCCGGGCGTTTCCTGAATCTGTTCCTGGCCCAGCATCGTCGTCGGCGTTACCGTATCCGTCGCCGCCGCTTCCGCCGTCGCAGTCACCACCACCCGCTGGTTCACGCTCGCGACCGCCAGCTCAAAATGCAACACCGCCGACGTGTCCGATGCGAGCGTGATCGACTCTTGCGTCTGGCTGAACCCCGCCGCCACCGCCGTCACCGTGTAATTCCCGAACGGCACTGCCGGAAACGAAAACTCGCC
>JASHYE010000231.1 GCA_030043155.1 Candidatus Acidiferrales bacterium
GCCCGTCACCATTGAAATTCAGCCGCTGTAACTCGCAATACTCCCGGCTATTTCCTTCGCGCGACCATTTCAGGACTGTCTTCGATCAGCGCGACTTGCTTCGGCGCCTCCTGGTGTTCAACGCGTCGCAACGTTGGCACGGGCCGCTTCAGCGCCATCCTGATTTCCGGCAGCGCGGCTCGCGCCGCGGCCATCCCCGCGGCAACCAGTTCCGGCGTTCTCTGAAAATCGTCCCAGTGAATATCCTTCACTACCGGCTCGAGGATCACGTCGGCATAACGCAACCAGCGCGGCGGCGTTTGCTCTTGAATAATCGAGAACGAGCGCCCAATCACTTCAATTGTATTTTTTGGTTTTTGATCCGGCTGGCCCGGATCGAGGTGAACGGCAATCACCACATCCGCACCCATGCGGCGCAGCGATTCCGCGGGAACGTGCTCGGTGAGAAATCCGTCAACTAGGAGCCGGCCTTCGTGCTCGACGGGTATAAAAAGCCCCGGGTAAGCGCACGAGGCGCGCAGCGGCGGACCCACTTCGCCTTTTGTGAAGCACACCGTTTGGCCTGTAAGCAGATCCGTAGCTACGATACCGAAGGGGATCTTCATGTCTTCGAATGTATGCACACTGGTGAATCGCCTCAGGAAGGCTTCCAGACGCTCGTTGGTGGCCATGCCCATGCGCGAAATCGTCCAGCGGCCAAAATCGCGGAAGTGAGTGAGGATGGCCTGCTGCTCCAGAGCATCGAGTGTGGCGCCGCCTGCGTAAGCGGCGCCGACCAGGGCGCCAATACTCGTGCCGGCGAGGAGGTCGATGGGGATTGCGTTTTCTTCGAAGACTCGCAGCACGCCCAGATGCGCAATCCCGCGTGCAAAGCCTCCGCCGAGAGCCAGGCCAACAACCGGACGCCCTTCCTCGTGCGCCTCGCGATAAGCGAAGCTGCGAATCCCTTTTACGGCTGAGCCGATCCAACGCAGGACGTTACCCACGTTAATCCCTCTCTATATAGAACATTTTAGCCCCTATAAAGTTGCAGTGCTTTCCGGTTGACCGGCGAATACCCGTTTCTGTAACCTCCTGTGTCACCCTGCCTTATGGCCATTCGCATAGAAAAAGCGGTGATTCTTGGCGCGGGAACAATGGGCGCGCGCATTGCTGCGCATCTCGCCAATGCGGGTGTTCCGTGCGGCTTGCTCGACATGGTTCCGCGGGAGCTTACGTCCGACGAGACGAAAAAAGGCCTCACAAGAGAATCGCCCGCTTTCCGTAATCGTTTGGCGCTTGCAGGAATCGAAGCTGCGAAAAAATCGCGGCCGGCGTCATTTTTCGTTCCGGATTTTGCGCGGCTGATTCGAGTCGGAAATTTTGAGGACAATCTCGATTGGTGCAAAGACGCCGACTGGATTATTGAAGCGGTCATTGAAGACCTGGAAATCAAGCGCGATTTGCTCGCGCGCGTCGAGCAGCATCGCAAGCCGGGAACAATTGTCACAACAAATACCTCGGGGCTTCCCATTCATCTTGTCGCCGAGGGCCGCTCCGCCGATTTTCAGGCGCACTGGGCGGGAACGCATTTTTTCAATCCGCCGCGCTACATGAAGCTCGTGGAACTGATTCCCGGCCCAAGTACCAAGCCGGAAGTTCTCGCCGCGCTCGATGAGTTCTGCGATTTTCGCCTTGGCAAAGGCGTGGTGGCCGCAAAAGATACGCCAAATTTCATTGCCAACCGCATCGGCACGTTTTCGATGCTGAATGCCGTACGGCTGATGATGGAGCTCGATCTCTCGATTGAAGACGTGGACGCCTGCACCGGGCCGGCAATTGGTCAGCCGAAATCCGCGACGTTTCGCACCGCCGATTTGGTGGGTCTCGACGTGCTCGCTCACGTGGTTCACAACATTTACGACAGCGTGCCTGACGATGAGTCGCGCGAAATTTACAAATTGCCGCAGCTGATCGAAGAAATGATGAAACGCGGCTGGCTCGGCGAAAAAAGTGGCAGCGGCTTTTACAAGCGCGTGAAAAATTCCAGCGGCGAGAATGAAATCCTCTCGCTCGACTGGAGAAGAATGGAGTATCGCCCGCGCCAGAAATCGAAATTCGTGTCTATCGAATCGGGCAAGCTGATCGAAGATACGCGCGAGCGCCTGCGCTCGTTCGTCAATCCGGTTTTTGACGGCAAAGTAGTCGACAAAGCAGCGCGTTTTATCTGGGGCGCGCTTTCGGAGACGTGCCTTTACGCCGCGCGCCGCGTGCCGGAAATTGCTGACCGCATCGTCGAAATCGATCGCGCGATGCGCTGGGGATTTGGATGGGAGCTTGGGCCGTTTGGGATTTGGGACGCGGTCGGTGTCGAGCGCATGTCGCAAATGCTCAAAATGCTGGGAAAGTCCATGCCGCCGCTGGTGAATTCGCTGATCGCCTCTGGAAAGAAAGCGTTCTACGAATCGGCTCAGGGACGGACGAGCTATTTTGATCTGGCATCCGCGTCATACAAGCCTCTGGAAGAGCCGCCGGGCATCATCATTCTGAAATCGCTGCGCGAGCAGTCGAAAGTTGTGGAAGGGAATTCCGGCGCAAACCTCATCGATCTGGGCGACGGGGTGCTTTGCTGCGAATTTCATTCCAAAATGAATGCGATCGGCGGCGACATCGTCGCTATGCTGCACGCTGGCCTGAAACACCTGCACAGCGATTTCGACGCGATGGTGATCGCAAATCAAGCGGTGAATTTTTCCGTTGGCGCGAACCTGATGCTCTTGCTCGTCAGTGCGCAAGAGCAGGAATGGGACGACATTCACACTGCTGTGCGGCAATTTCAGAATGTCAACATGGCGATCAAATATGCTCCGCGCCCGGTTGTCGCAGCACCGCAAGGGATGGCTCTTGGAGGCGGCTGCGAAATCAGCCTCCACGCCGCGCGCATTCACGCCGCCGCTGAAGCCTACATCGGTCTTGTCGAAACTGGCGT
>JASHYE010000232.1 GCA_030043155.1 Candidatus Acidiferrales bacterium
ATTCGTCAGCTCGTTCTCAAATCCCTGGAAGCACAAATTCACGTTCAACGTGGATTCATACTCGCGGAAAAGCGCCCGAACAAGCTCGACGAATTCCGGCGTATCGGCATCTTGAATTCGCATGATTCGCCTCGCGCGAATTCTAAAATCTTAGGATTGCGCCTCAGAAAATCGCCAGAGTGACGCGCTGCCCAAAAAAGACAAATTGGCTGGCTTAGACCTTCGCCTCGCAGGCTGGAGATTCAGCGGCGGCGCCGCTTGGCGTGCGATGTCGCGGGCTTTACTGCAATACCCTGAATTTCAAATCGTGCGCCGAACAGAAGAGGGCCGGAGCCTATGAACGCACGCGCGGGAAACGGCTCTGCGAAATACGTTCGGTAAACGGAATTGAATTTTTCGAAGAGCGAGACGTCTGAGCAAAATATTTGCACGTAACCCAAATCGTTCATTGTGAGGTTGGCGCGCGCGAGCGTCTCGCGGAAAGCATCCAGCATCATTCGCGCTTCCTGCTCGGGGTCGGAGGGCGGTTTCCGAGTTGCGGGATCCAGGCCGATGTGTCCACTGAGGTAAAAAGTATCGCCAATCAGGACGCCGTTTGAAAACGGCAGCGGCCCATATCCACCTGGTGCCGGGATATGAAGCCGCTCGCCGCGCTTGTTATGAATCGCCCCGCGTTTCTTGCTAATGGGCATACTTTGAATAGTTCGGGAACGGCGGCACATGTGGCTTCGGCAGAGGATTCTTGCTCAGCTCATCCATTGCCACCGAAATCGCCTTCTCAAGCTGCACGTCGTGCCCCTCACGCCACGCCTTCGGATCCAGAATGATCGGCACGTCCGGCGGAACGCCGTGATTCTCCACGTCCCACGTGCCGTCAGGATTGAAGAAGGCGACACGCGGCGCGGTGACGAATCCGCCATCCATCAAAACCGGATAGCCGTAAATTCCGACTAACCCGCCCCACGTTCTTTCGCCGATCGTCGGCCCGACTCCCACGTGCTTGAAGGCCCATGGCATCCAGTCGCCGCCGGATCCGGAAAATTGATTCGTGATCATCACTTTCGGCCCGAAGATAGCGTCGAGAGGCGAAGTAAAAATGTCACCCTGGCGCGTGTACCAATAACTTGTCAGCTTGCGCTGCATGATTTCGATGATGTAGTTCGCGATTTGCCCTCCGGTGTTGAAACGCTCATCCATCACCGCGCCTTCGCGTCCCACCTGCGCCATATAGTAGCGGTTGAAATTGGTGAATCCGCCGCCCGCGGTATTCGGCAGGTAGACGTAAGCCAATTTTCCGCCACTTAGCTTGGTCACCTCTTCCCAATTGTGATAGGTCCACGCGCGATGCCGCAGGTTCAGCTCATTTGCGATTGGCACCACGGTGACGTCGCGAGCGCCCGTCCCGTCGGCATTCGGGCCCACGCGCAACACCACCTGCTTTCCTGCTTTATCGAGGAAGAAGCTGTAAATGTTATCCGTGCCGTGGAGTTCTCGGCCATCGACGGCAAGAATGTAATCGCCTGCGGTGACGTTTACGCCCGGCTGCGTCAGTGGCGCTTCCAACCCCGGATTCCAATTCTCCCCTTCATAAACTTTCGCGATCTGATAGCGGTCGTTCGCCACTCGATAATCCGCTCCGAGCAGGCCGACGCTCACGGGCGGCACCGTTGGAATCTCTCCGCCACCCACGAACATGTGCCCAACATTCAAATCGCTGAGCATCTGGTCGAACAGGAAATTCTCATCCTCTCTGCTCGCGAGGCCCGGCAAATACTTCGCGTACTCCGCTTCGGTCTTCGCCAGATCCAGTCCGTGAAAATGCGGGTCATAGAAAAAGTCACGCTCGATGCGCCAGATTTCGTGGTACATCTGCTTCCATTCCGCGTGCGGATCCACCCACACGTTCATGTCCGCCATTTTCAGAGCGCCGTCGCCAGGCTTCGCTGGCGCTGCTGTGGGCACGATTGCCCAGTTTGGCCCTTGCTGATAAAGCGCTTTTTCGCCGTCGAACGACAGGTCAAAGTTCTCTACGCCGGCGATAAACGGCGTCACTTTTCTTGGCTTCAAGTCGAATTTAGTGACCGTCCCGCCGGTTCCCGCATAGAGTCCCTCGCCTGCTCCGGGAGGAGCTGCCACCAAGAAGAGTTCTCCGCTCTTGCCCGCGAAAAGTCCGACGTAATCGGCTGGCGGGATGGGCAACGACAGAATGCGCTGGCTGATGTCTCCGAAATCTATGGTGACCTTCGGCGTCTCCTCTTTTTTCGCTGCTTCTTCCTTCTTGTCCTGCGCGCCCATCTGCGCGGGCTTCTCCGCCGGAGTAACCTTCTCTTCATCACTCTCCGGCGCCAGTGGCGACTTCTCCGTCTTCGCCAGCACCAGGACGTACACACCGCGCGTCACCTCGTGCCCCTCGCTGGACATGTCGAGCCACGCCGTTGTCGGTCCCGCATTGGTGCTCGCGGTGAAATACAAATACTTCCCGTTCTTGTCCCACAACGCATAGCGCGCGTCGCTCATACCATCGGTTACTTGCGTGCTCTGGCCTGTCGCCAGCGAATACACAAATACGGCGTGCATGTGATTGCCGATCAGCTTGGTGTACGCAATCCACTCGCTGTCCGGCGACCACGATGGATCCATCGTGAGCTCCGGCGTTTCGAAAACGTCGGCGTCAATTTTTACCGGCGTGCCCTTATCGAGGTCCACGTACCAGACGTTCAGCCTCTTGTCCGTGTACGCAATTTTCTTGCTATCCGGAGACCACACTGGGCTGTAGAAAAACGATGGCGGTTCGCCCAGGCTGATCTTTTTCGCGTCGCCCATTCCGTCCTGATTCTTGATGTACAGGGCATACTCTCCCGATTCATCCGAAAAATACGCGATCGATTCCCCGTTGGGCGACCACGCCGGGAAGCGGTGCGCTACGCCCTGTGAATCGGTGATATTTCGAACGTCGCCATGCTCCGCCGGTACCGTCAAAATCTGACCATGCGCTTCAAAAACCGCACGCGCTCCCGTTGGCGAAATGTCCGCTGACAAAATATCTCCCGCGACGCTGTCGAAATGAGGCATTACTTGCGGGAAATCGCCGGCAACGTGGATGGTCACTGCGTGATCATGGTGCGTGGCCGGGTCGTAAATGTGGATTGACCCGAACTGCGAATAAATGATTCCATCCGGCCCCGCCGAGGCTTCCTTGATGGGCAGACCGTCATTCGGCACAACTTCCGATTCTTTTTTCGTTGTGGTGTCATATTCATACAGCGTGAACGGGCCTTTCTCGTCCGACAAAAAGTAAATCTTGTTTCCCACCCACATCGGATTGAATTCGTTCCAGTCGCCGCGCGGAATCTCCTCGTAGCTTGAGTCAGAGAGTTTTGCGACCCATATCTTCGATTCCGTCCCGCCGCGATAATGCGACCATGTGCCCCACGGAAAAGCCACTGGCCGATATGCGATTTCGCTCCCATCTGCTGAGTAAGAGCCTTCGTATGCGAGTGGGAACGGCAGCTTCTCCGGCAATCCGCCGTTGACGGAAACTGTGTACAGGCCGCCCACGCCGCTCGCGAAACTATCGCGCGTGGAGGCAAAGAGCACACTCTTGCCGTCTGGCGTCCAGCCCACCACCGTATCCGGGTCCGGATGATACGTCAGCCGCCGCGGCACTCCGCCATCCGCCGAGACCACATACACGTCTGGATTGCCGCCGTAATCGCCCGTGAAAGCCACCCATTTGCCGTCCGGCGAAAAATGCGGATCAGACTGAATTCCGACGCCGGTGGTGAGCCGCACGGCATCGCCGCCATTTCGCCCCACGCTCCACAGTTCGCCTCCATAAACGAACACAATTTGAGCCCTGTTCATGGTCGGCTGCTGCAAGAGCAATGGAGCCGGCTCCGTCTGCGCATAACAGATCCCCGCCAGCAGTAACGCCATTGCGGCAAAGATAGCTTTCTTCATGCGGATATCTCCTCTATAGAACGTACTGATGCAATACGCAAAACCGACCGCGAAAGTTTCTGCGCTTCGAGGAAAATCCACATCGAAGCAGCTGAAGTCAAATATGAAACAAATGAACCGGGAGTATACCGCCCA
>JASHYE010000233.1 GCA_030043155.1 Candidatus Acidiferrales bacterium
CCTGCCGGAGGCCGCAGAGCGGTAGCCCTCTATAACGAAATGGGGTTCAGCTTCCCGCGCCTCTATCTTGCTTGCGGAATCACGTCCATGCGCACGACGGGCAGCATCCAGCCCTACACCGATTTGGAGCTGAAGAAGCTCATCGACTCGGGCAAGCTCGCGGGCCCCAAAATGCATATCACCGCGCCTTACCTCGAAGGTCCCGGCTCATTCACGCCGGTAATGCATGAACTCACTGGGCCTGACGATGCGCGTGAAACAGTCAATTATTGGGCCGAGGAGGGCGCCACTTCCTTCAAAGCATACATGAACATCACGCGCGCCGAGCTCGCTGCTGCTGTCGACGCGGCCCACAAACGCCACCTCACGATTACAGGCCACTTGTGCTCCATTGGCTTCAAGGAAGCCGCTTCTTTGGGTATCGACGACCTGGAGCACGGTCTCATGGTTGATACGGAGTTCGACCCTGGCAAGGAACCGGACGTTTGCCCCTCGCAACAGCTCACTGCGCAAACGCTTTCCAAAATCGACATTGAAGGCGGGCCCGTTCAGGACACAATTCACGATCTCGTCGCGCATCACGTTGCCGTGACATCAACGATCGTGATTTTTGAAACCGATGCGCCAAATCAGCCTCCCCTCGAGCAGCGCGTGCTGGATGCCATGTTGCCGGAAGCGGCGATCGCTTATCTCAGCACGCGTTCGCTGATCGGTGAGAATGCTAATTCTCTTTGGCCGGGCCTGCTCAAAAAGGAAATGCAATTTGAATACGACTTCGTAAAAGCAGGCGGTCTTTTGCTCGCTGGTGAGGACCCCACCGGCTATGGCGGAGATTTAGCCGGTTTCGGCGATCAACGCGAGATGGAGCTGCTCGTGCAAGCCGGATTCACTCCCGCGGAAGCGATTCACATCTATACCGAAAATGGCGCGCGCTTTATGGACGAAGAGGACCACATCGGCACTCTGGCGCCTGGCAAACAAGCAGACATCGTCGTCATCGACGGCAATCCGGCCGCAAATATCAGCGACATCGAGAAAACGGAACTCGTCTTCAAAGATGGTATTGGCTACGATTCCGCCAAGCTCATCGCATCGGTTCGCGGAACGGTCGGTCTCGAATAGCTTCGCCGGGGCGTCAACTTTTTTCAATCCTTCGAAGGAGCAGATTATGCCATCCATTGGATCTGACAGACTGGTGTGCGCATTGCGTCTTGCAATCCTGGTGCTTACTCTCGCTGTGCTGAGCGGATATGTCCACGCGCAAGAGCCGTCACAGCTGCAACCGCCAGCACAAACAGCCGAGCTTCCGTTGGCACAGGCGCTTTCCTCACCGCAACACAGCGACCCAGGGCCGCTACTTTTCGGGCACGGTTTCTTGCGCGGCTATACCGATTTTGAAATTGCGCCGCCCCATAACGAGCCCGATCTTGGTCGGTGCAATCAACCCCAGCCCAACTGCTCTGCGTTCGCGCGCTACATTATGGGGGGGTATCTCGAATTTCAGCCGTTCGCGCGCACGTTTCTTCGCCACGCGTACTTCTTCTACGAGCCGCGTTTCTTCTTTGGCGATAACATTCCGCAAGTCAAATACACGTGGTCCATGGCCCCGCTCGCCTACGAAAAAACGCTGGGCCTGGCGGTAGCTCTACCCAAACACTTCGAACTTCGCATCACCAACCACGGCGTTACTTCGTTTCCGCCATTCAATGTAAACCTCGGCCCATATGATTCGGGCCCGAACAAAGAGCCGCTCGGCATCTACAATACCGTCGGCGTGCGCTGGTACTTCGGAGGGTACGACCATTCCAGTTCGTCGTGGTAAGTGCTTGAGAACCGCAGACAAGCGCGAGAATTCGAGGAAATGCTGTTGCAGATCTGTTGCGGAGCTCTCTAGTTTTTTCCGGTGCCGAAAGCCAATGCCAGCAATGTCTTTTGCTCCATCTCATGTGCTTTTGCCGAACCGGTTGCCGGGCTCGCGCTGGCCGAGCGTTTCACTGAACGCACCGCATGCCCTCGCAGCACGCGTTCCAGTCGTGGCATAACGAAATTAAATGCACCCATGTTGGCCGGCTCTTCCTGCACCCAGACAAAATCTCGAGCCGTGGAATATCTTCCGAGTACCGCCTCGAGCTCTTTTTCTGGAAACGGATAAATCTGTTCGAGGAAGAGGATGGCAGTCGAGCTATCCTGCCGTCGCTTCCGCTCCGCCGCGAGTTCGTGTCCAATTTTCCCGGTGCAAAGTAGAACCCGTTCCGCCTCCGTCACTTCCGAGTCAGGCAAAACAGTTTGGAATTTGGGCGCGGAAAAATCAGCGATAGGTGACGCCGCCGCCGGATTTCTCAGCATGCTCTTCGGCGTAAACACGATGAGAGGCTTGCGCCACCGGCGCAGCGCCTGCCGTCTCAGCAAGTGAAAATATTGCGCCGCATTGGATGGCTGGCAGACTTGAATGTTATCGTGCGCCGCCAGTTGCAAATATCGTTCGATGCGCGCGCTCGAATGCTCCGGCCCTTGCCCTTCATAGCCGTGCGGTAGCAGCAGCACCAATCCTGAGAGCAGTTTCCACTTGTCCTCTCCCGCGGCAATGAACTGATCGATGATCACCTGCGCACCATTCGCAAAATCACCGAATTGCGCTTCCCAGAGAACCAGCGCTTCGGGAAAGTCGCGGCTGAAGCCGTATTCGAAGCCCATCACCGACGCTTCGGAAAGCGAAGAGCTGTACACTTCAAATCGCGCCTGGTCCTCGGAAACATTTGCCAGCGGCACGAATTCGTTTTCGTTCTCCGTATCGATCAGCACCGCATGGCGCTGATTAAACGTCCCGCGCTTGCTGTCCTGCCCGCTCAAACGCACCGGCACGCCTTCCATCAGCAATGAACCGAAGGCAAGCGCCTCTGCCATTCCATAATCCACCAAAGTTTTCCCCGCGCCCATCGCTGCGCGCTGCTCGAG
>JASHYE010000234.1 GCA_030043155.1 Candidatus Acidiferrales bacterium
AGCGGCAAGTAATTGGGCCGGGCACAGCTCAATATGCGCGTGTTGCCGCCGTGCGCGAGGTCGATTTTTGCGGGAACTTAGGGAATAACCTGGGGTCCCTGGCCTACTTTTGCGATGACCTGTCCATCCTTTCCGATGATTTCAAATATTTCCCTCCCGTTTATTTCAGTCACGGTCAGAGTCGCAAAGGTCTTGTCTTTTTGATCGACTAACACCAACTCCTGAGCGCTTACTTGCTGTGGCACAATGCGAAAAACCTGAGCATGAACCGGCTGAATCCAGGCAAAATGTGCGACTGCTCCACCGATTATCCCTGCTGCCAAACAAAGAATCCAATTTGCTTTCATCAGAGGCCTCCCTAGCCACACCTTTCGCTAC
Organism: Candidatus Acidiferrales bacterium; assembly: GCA_030043155.1. Next base: position 379 of record JASHYE010000234.1, read on the forward strand.
CGTGTGCAGCCAGATTATACTTCCTGGATGGGTGAATCTGTTACGTTATAGCCTCCACATCTGGAGTATGTCGCGCGTTGACTTAGCCCTTCCGCAGACCATACAATTCGCGCGCAAATGGTGACGCGCACTCCGTGAAATCAGAATGACAGACAAAGACCCGTTCATCGGACAAACTGTTTCGCACTACCGCATCGTCGAAAAACTTGGCGGCGGTGGCATGGGCGTTGTCTACAAGGCTGAGGACCTGAATCTGGGCCGCATGGTCGCGCTGAAATTCCTGCCGGCGGATGCGGCGCGCGACGCTTCCGCTCTCGAACGTCTGCGCCGCGAGGCACGCGCCGCTTCCGCGCTCGACGATCCAAATATCTGCACGATTTACGAAATCGGCGAGAGCAACGGCCAGCCGTTTCTGGCCATGCAGTTCCTCGAAGGCTCAACGCTCAAGCATCGCATTGAAGGCAAGCCGCTGCCGCTTGATTTGGTGCTCGACTGGGGAATTGAGATTGCGAGCGCGCTCGATGCCGCGCATTCCAATGGAATCATTCATCGCGACATCAAGCCCGCGAATATCTTCATCACCACGCGCGGCCATGCAAAAGTCCTTGATTTCGGCCTCGCCAAAGTTACCGAGAACGCCCATGCCGCGCAGCACGCAGGCCAGAACATGACGCAAGCGACTCGCGATCAACTGAGCGATCAGTTGACCAGCCCAGGCGCGACGGTCGGCACCGTGGCGTACATGTCTCCAGAGCAGGCGCGCGGCGAAGACCTTGATGCGCGCACGGACTTGTTCAGCTTCGGCGCCGTGCTCTACGAAATGGCAACGGGCCAGATGCCGTTCAAGGGCAACACGACGGCGATTCTTCACGATGCGATTCTGAATCGCGCGCCGCTGCCGCCGATGCGCGTGAATCCGGAGCTTCCCCCTGATCTCGAGCGCATCATCAATAAGGCTCTCGAAAAAGACCGCAACGTGCGCTGCCAGTCCGCAGCGGAATTGCGCGCGGATTTGAAGCGCCTGAAACGCGATACAGACTCAGGGCGCTCTGCGGCCTCGCAGTCCGCTTTCGTAGGGGCGACCCTTGGGTCGCCCACGGGCGGGGCAAGCCCCGCCCCTACGAGCACCGTAACAGGCGCAGCCAGCAGAGTTACTTCAGGCGCAGGCACGCACGCTTCGGGCTCATCTTCTGTCGCAGCCGTCGCGCGTGAACACAAATTCAGCCTCGCAGCGACGATCATCGTCATCCTCATTCTGGCGGGTGCCGCGGCCTACGGAATTTATGCCTTTCTCAATCGCGCCGCGCCGGTTCCTTTTCAGAATTTCAGCGTCACGCAGGTTACCACCACCGGCGAAGCGCAACTTGCCGCAATTTCAGGCGATGGCAAATATATTCTCAGCGTGCAGGAAGAAAACGGCAAAGAGAGCCTGTGGCTGCGCAACGTGCCCACGAACAGCGATACGCAAATCATTCCATCGTCTTTTGCCGTTTACCAGAGCCTCGCTTTCTCCCCCGACGGCAATTACATCTATTTTCGCAAAGCGCTAGATCAGTCAGGTACCGCCTACAATTTGTTTCGCGCGCCCGTGCTTGGCGGCACGCCGCAGCAAATCGCTGGCGACGTGGATACAGATATTACGTTTTCGCCCGACGGCAAACGCATCGCCTATCTGCGAGGAAATGATCCGGTGGTTGGCCAATACCGCTTGCTCAGCGCCAATGCTGACGGCAGCGATGAAAAGATGCTTCTGATCGAGAAAGACACGAGTCCTGGCCTTTTTCCGGCATGGTCGCCCGACGGAAAAGAAATCGCGTATGTATCGCCGGGGCGAAGAACGATCGTGTTGTTCGACGTGGCCAGCGCAAAGTCGACCACCCTCGTGGAGTTTAAGGACAGAATCCTATTTGAAATGCACTGGCTGCCCGACGGACGCGGTTTGGTTGCGGCTTATTCAGGGAGCACCACGCATTTTCAGACGCAAATTGGATACATCTCTTATCCGAGCGGCGCGTTCCACGCCGTCACGCGCGACACAAACAACTACTCGACGCTGACGCTTTCCTCGGACGGGAAAACCATGGCGACAGTCCAGGCAAAAACGAACCGCATTCCTTATCTGTTACCGGCTGCCGGCTCGCAGGAATCTTCACCCGCTGAAGCACCCCTTCAAATACCGGACATGTTTTTTCTGAATTGGGCGGACAACGATAACCTTCTCGTCAGCAACGAAACGAATCTCTTTCGCGTAGGCCGCGATGGCAGCAACAAGACGACCCTTCTGAGCGATCCTGCAGGGGTCATATTTGCCGCGGCTCCTTGCGGGAACGATCACATCGTCCTCAGCTGGCTTGGACATAATTCCGTTGACGGAGTAGTAGGCGTTGCGCTTTGGCGAATTAATTCCGACGGTTCAAACGCTCAGCGTCTGTCGGACAAAATAGGTTTGCTCCAGAACATGGCGTGCTCACCGGATGGCAAGACGGTGTATTACTTCAATACGGATGGCGACCGAATCATGGAAATCCCGTCCGAGGGCGGCACAGGGGAGGCTGTTCCGGGAACAGTGATCCCGAATGAATTTGTGGCGGTTCCTTTTGGTGGACTCTCTCCGGATGGAAAGCAGTTGCCGTTTTTTTCGGAAGGTACGCCGGGACATGTGAGTCTCCAGATTGTTAATCTCAACGCCGGGCCGAACCCTCCGCGCCGCACGTTGACGCCAGATCCACGAGTCTCTGGTGCCGTTGAATTCACACCAGATGGAAAGGCCCTGGCGTACTCCATAACCGAAAACGGCGTGGCCAATGTGTGGATCCAGCCGCTCGACGGCTCCAAGGGCCGCCAGATTACTCATTTCACCTCCGGTACCATCGCCTCAGGCGGTTGGTCGCCGGACGGCAAGACCCTTGCCCTCCTCCGCAGCCAGACCCAGTCCGACATCGTCCTCCTCCGCGAATCGGCGCAGTGATTCCTGCTTCATAGCTCTCGAAGTGTATTGGTTCTACCGGCGGATTACTGCGACTGCAAAAACGGATTCGTCTCGCGCTCCTCGCCTAGCGTGGTTGCCGGACCATGTCCCGGGAAAACGATCGTGTTTTCCGGCAGCGGGAGCAGCTTCAGGCGAATCGAGCGAATAATTTCCGGATACGATCCGCCCCATAAATCCGTGCGGCCGATTGTTCCTGCAAAGAGCGTGTCTCCGGCGAAGAGCCATGGCGCTTGCGCGCCGCCAGACGATTTTTCTGCCGGTGCACTCGGTACCGCGATGCGATTAGCTTCGCGCTGATTCGAGGAAAACGGCAAATACAGGCTGACGCTGCCGGCTGAATGTCCCGGCGTGTGCAGCACGCGCGCCTCGTAATTTCCCCAGCGGATGGTCTGGCCTTCGGTGAGCAGCGTATCGATTTTCGCAAGCGGCGGAGGATCGGCGCCGAGAAATTCCGCCTGCATATCCATGGCGCGGTACATCTCCAGATCCCCTTCATTCATCATCACTGGCGCGCCGGTGACGTCATGCAATCTCTTAAGCCCGCCGACGTGGTCAATGTGCGCGTGCGTAATGAGGATTGCCTTCACCGTCAGCCAGTGCTTCGCAAGCGCAGCGAGAATGTGATCTACATCCTCACCCGGATCGATCACGATGGCTTCGCGCGTTTGCGGGTCGCCGACGATGTGGCAATTGCACTGCAGCACGCCCACGGGAAGGATTTCGTGAATCAGCGCATCGTCGTTTGTCTTCGCGTGTGCCATTTTCGTTCAGTATAGCAACTCGCGCAGCCGCGTGGCGCGCGCCGCAATGAAGAAACGGCCCGCCGCCTTCGAATTCAAGTTACAATTCTCTTGCAACATGCCTGTCCGCCTGGCGACACCTGAAGATTCCGCAGCCATCGCAGTAATTTACAACCAGGGCATCGAGGACCGCGTCGCCACCTTCGAAACACGGCCCCGCTCCGCCGCCGATGTGCAAGCATGGTTCGACGGCATTCATCCGGTGGTCGTGCTCGAAGAGGATGGCCAAATCATCGCTTTTGCCGCCACGTCTGGCTATCGCCCGCGCGACTGTTACTCCGGCATCGCCGAGCTTTCCGTCTACGTGGCCCGAAACGGTCGTGGCCGCGGCGCAGGACGAATCGTCCTCGAAGCCCTCATCGCTGAAGCCGAGCGGCGCGGTTTCTGGAAACTGCTTTCCCGCGTTTTCCCGGAAAACACCGCCAGCCGCAAACTCGTTGCTTCCGCCGGTTTTCGCGAAGCCGGAATTTACAAAAAGCACGGCAAACTGGACGGGCAATGGCGCGACGTGGTTATCGTCGAGCGCCTGATTCCCGCCAATCTGAAGTGACTTTCCCGCCGCGCTCGATACCGCAGTGCTTCTCTCCAATCTGCTAAAATGTTCCAGTGAATCCAAACGCATGCCGATCGAAACGCCGCTAAAATCCGAGCACGAAAAGCTGCGCGCGCAATTTGGAGTTTATTTCGGTTGCACGCTGCCAGCGAATTACGGCGATGCGCAGCGCGAATACAAATTCGCGCGCGAATCTGCCGCGCTGATCGACAAGGGTTATCGTTGCATGCTTTCGTTCACGGGAACCGACCGCGTGCGCTACTTGAACGCGATGCTCACGGGCAACATTCGCGACCTCGCGTCCAGCCATGGAAACGTTTCACTGTTGCTCAATCCGCAGGGCCGGGTTCTCGCGGAAGTGGAAACGCTCGCACTCGAAGACCGACTGCTGGTGATTTCGTACGCGATGATTCGCGCCAAGCTCGTCGAAACGTTCGACAAGTTCATCATCATGGATGATGTGGCCTTGGAAGATGTCACCGACAAAGTCGGGGCACTCGCGCTCGAAGGTCCGAAAGCCGCTGGAATTGTGCATGAATTATGCGGCATGGATCTGAATTCGCTGGAAGACTTTGCGCACGCCGAAAAACAGATTGCTGGCATTCCATGTCGCATAGTCCGCATTTCATCAGTGGGAATTTCCGGCGCGGAATTTATCACCCCGCGCGAGCATTTGGCCGCGCTTTGGAATTTACTGCTCGCGGCCGTGCAAAAACGCGGCGGCGGACCCGTCGGATACGAAGCGCTCAACATTTTGCGTCTCGAAGAGGGAATTGCCTGGTACGGCGTCGATTTTGACGAGAATCAGATTCCGCATCAGGCCGCGCTCGAATCCACGCACATCAGTTACACGAAAGGCTGCTACACCGGTCAGGAAATTGTCGAGCGCGTGCGTTCGCGCGGGCAAATTCAGCGGCGACGCGTGATGCTGCGATTTTCCGGCGACGCGATTCCGCGCGCGGGCGAGCCGCTGTTTGCGCCGTCAGCGGAAAATCCTGTCGAAGGCAGCGCGGAAATTGGATTTGTGACCCGCGCGGCACGCTCGCCGAAGTTCGGCGCGGTGATTGGCATGGGCTATGTCCGCCGCGAACAGATGGATCCCGGAAGCAACGTGAAATGGTCCGCTGGCCACGCGGAAGTATTTGAAATTCCCGCCACGCAGAAAAAATCCGAATCATCCTGCAAATAGCTTTCGTGGATCGAGCCAGAATTCCCCGTACTTAATTTGCCGCGATGCCGGGGTTGCGGTTCTTGCCGGTGTTGATGGCTTCGAGGAAGCTGCCGCGCTCGCCTTCGATTTTTTTCTGGAGCTGGAGCAGCGCGTAAAGAAGCATTTCTGGACGCGGCGGGCATCCGGGAACGTAAACGTCCACAGGAATGACCTGGTTGACGCCCTGCACGATAGCGTAATTATTGAAGACGCCTCCGGAAGTAGCGCACACGCCCATGGAGATGACCCATTTCGGTTCCGGCATTTGATCGTAAAGCTGTTTGATGACCGGCGCCATTTTCTGCGAAACGCGCCCGGCAATGATCATCAGGTCCGATTGCCGCGGGGAGCCGCGAAA
>JASHYE010000235.1 GCA_030043155.1 Candidatus Acidiferrales bacterium
TAAAGCGATAGAAGCGCGCACTTGTGCATAAGGCCAGTTTAATTATTTTTCATCTTGGAAAATGACTCCCCGCAGGCCTGCTCTGCATCAAAGCATACGCATACAGTAATTTACCGCGGCTTCTGCGCTGGAAAGCCAAACGTCATATAGGTATCTTGATATAGGTATCTTGGAAGGTTATTGGAGCTGGATTCGGTGGACCATTTTCATCTTGTCCTCATCATTCACGCGCACCAGCCGGTAGGGAATTTCGATTCCGTAATGGAGCACGCGTACGAAAAATCGTATCTGCCGTTCGTTCAAGTGCTTTTGAAGCACCCCTTCTTGCGCGTTGGGCTTCATTATTCGGGCGGCCTGCTCGAATGGATTGAGCGGAAGCATCCGGAGTATTTCGAGATTGTTAAGACCCTGGTCAAACGTGGGCAAGTCGAGCTTCTAGGCGGCGGCTATTACGAGCCGATTCTGGTGGTGATACCCAAAAAAGACGCACAGGAGCAAATTGACAAGCTCGCGGGATATTTGGCGCGTCATTTTGGGAAACGCCCGCGTGGAGCTTGGCTGGCTGAACGTGTTTGGGAACCGCAGTTGCCCTCCGTGCTGGCTGCGGCGGGCGTGGAATACACATTGGTCGATGACAATCATTTCTTGAATGCCGGATTTGACCCATCATCCCTTTACGGAACTTATGTCGCGGAAGATCAGGGCTCGCCCGTAATTTTGTTTCCTGGGCTGAAGGCGCTGCGTTATCTGATTCCGTATAAGAGCGCTCAGGAAGTCATCGGCTTTTTCAGGCAGGCGGCGCAGAAGCGTCCGGGCGGCATCGCTACCATGGGCGACGACATGGAAAAATTTGGCGTCTGGCCCGGCACATTTGACTACGTCTATAAAAACGGCTGGCTCGAACAGTTCATTGCGGAACTGGAGGCCAATCAGAATTGGCTGACCACCGTCACCCCGAGCGAAGCTATGACCTTGCAGGAACCGCTTGGCCGCGCCGATTTGCCGACGTGTTCCTACGTGGAAATGACGGAATGGTCGCTGCCCACAGAAGCGCGCATTCGCTTCGAAGCAGTCGAGAAGGAGTTTGCGTCGCGCGATGACGTGAAGGAATTTTTGCGTGGCGGCGTTTGGCGCGGCTTTTTGACGAAATACTCCGAATCGAACCTGATGCAGAAAAAAGCCATGCTGGTTTCGCGCAAATTGCGGGACGTAGAGGCGAAATTGCGCGCCGAGGGCGCGCCGCTCGAAGGGCTTCGCCGCGCTAAGACCGAACTTTTCTCGGGGCAAGCCAATGACGCTTACTGGCATGGCGTTTTCGGCGGACTCTACGCGCCGCACCTCCGCACCACGATCTGGCGTTCGCTGATTCGCGCGGAAGCGTATGCTGATGCGGCCGCGCATAAGCGCGAAAAATTCGCTGAGCTGCGGCGATTCGATTTGGATTCGGACGGCCACGAAGAACTCTATTTGACGACCGAGCGCGCCGCCACATTGATCTCGCCGAATGATGGCGGCACGTTCAAGGCCATCGACTTTCGCCCCAGCAGCGTCGCGGTGATTAATTCCATGATGCGCCGCCCCGAGCCTTATCACCGGAAGCTCGGCCAGATCGCCGGCCAGCAAGGCGTGGCGTCGATTCACGATCAGGTGCGCTCCAAGGAGCCGGGGCTCGAAAAGCGGCTGAAGTATGATCGCTGGCCGCGGCATTCATTTCGCGTGCTGATGTTTCCAGCCGCATGCTCTGCGTCCGACTACGACAATCTAAAACTCAATGAAAATCTGGAAATTGCCGCAGGGAATTACGTCGTTCGGGAAGCGGGTGCGTCGAAAGTCCGGCTTGAATGCGAAAGCGCGAATGGTGGATGCAAAGTCGAGAAGATTTTCTCCTTCGGGGCGCGAGGCAATGGTTTCCGCATCACCTGCGATTTGAGCATCAAGCACCAGGCGTCGCCACCCGCGCAAATGTTCGTCGGGATCGAGCTCGTGGTCAATTTGCTGGCTCCGGACGCTCCCGATCGCTATGTTGAAGTTAGCGGCAAGCGAGAATCGTTGCGTTGGGCGGGTGCTGCGCCAGCTTCAGAGCTGCAGCTCGTGGACGAATGGCAAAACATCCGCGTGACCTTGCAGGCAGAAAATGCCAAGGATTATTGGGTCGCGCCGATTGAAACCATTTCCGAATCGGAGGAAGGTTTCGAGCGTGTTTATCAGGGATCGCAAGTTATGGCCGTCTGGCCCGCGGAATTTCAGCCCGGAAAAGAATGGAAGGCGCGACTGGTCTGCACACTCGAACCCGCCCGCAATTAAGCTAACGATTGCGATGTGAAGTTGCCGCGTGCGCGCTGTGTCTGGTAGAGTGCGGGAGCGGGAGGAAACAATGGCCGTTTCAAAGGAATTGCTGGATATTTTGGTCTGTCCGCTTTGCAAAACGCCGGTGAAAATGACGGCGGATCAAAAGGGCCTGAAGTGCGAGACATGCCGCCGCGTCTATCCCGTGCGCGACGATATTCCCGTGATGCTCGTGGACGAAGCTCGCATTGAAGCATCTTGAATCGCCGTCCCTCCTAAAGGATCTCCCTCGCGGCGCGGAAGTCCTCATTATCCGCCTGCGCTCGCTGGGCGATGTGGTCCTGCTGACTCCCGCGCTCTCCGCACTGAATTCGTGGCGTCCTGATTTGCGCCTGGGTGTGCTCGTCGAGCCGCCACTCGCGCCCGTGCTCGAAGGCAATCCTGCCGTTGCTGAAATTCTGCTGATGCGAGGTTTTCTTTCGACAACTGCAAGGTTGCGCCGCCGTCATTTTCCCGCCGTATACAACCAGCATGCTGGCCCCACGAGCGCTCTCCTCACCGCCGCGATTGGCGCGCCAAAGCGTGTTTGCTGGACGCGGAGGCAGTTTTCGTTTGCCTACAATGTGCTCGTGCCCGATCCGGGAGACAAAATTCACACCGTCGAGCACCGCATCGAGCAATTTTACGCAACGGGCTTGCCGCGCGGGCCAATTCCGTCGGCGCGAGTCTATCCGCAGCAGGATGCGCGCGCCGCTGTTGCCAAAAAGCTCGCCGAAAACGGCGTTCCGCAGGGGGCGAAATATGCCGTGATTCATCCAGGCGCAAAATATTTCACGAAGCGCTGGGCGCTCGGCAATTTCATCGCGCTCGCTCAATGGTTGAGACGCGAGCATGCGATTGCGCTGGTATTCAGTGTGGGTGCCATGGAAAAGGAAATCACGGAGGAATTGCGCCAGAAGTGCGCGCGGGAGTTCGCGCTTTTGGATTCGCTCGATCTGCGCGAGCTGATCGCACTTATTGCCGGCGCGCGCATTTTCATTGGTAACGATAGTGGTCCCGCCCATCTCGCCGCTGCGGCAGCATGCCCCGTAGTCGCAATTTTTGGATCCAGCAGCTCAGTACACTGGTCGC
>JASHYE010000236.1 GCA_030043155.1 Candidatus Acidiferrales bacterium
GTCGCGATCTGTTATTTCCCTCCCTGAATCAGCCAAATCCATCGCCGCGCGATAACAATCGCGAAGCTCCTGCTCGCTCAGAGTATAGCCAAGCTCAATAAAGCGCGTGCGCAGTGCATTTCGCCCGGAATGCTTGCCCACGACAAGTCGCCGGGTCGGAACACCGACGGCTTCCGGACGAATAATCTCATACGTGAGCGGATTCTTCAGAATGCCATCCTGATGAATGCCCGCTTCGTGGGCGAAAGCGTTCGCGCCGACCACGGCTTTGTTCGGCGGCACAGACACGCCGGTGATTTCGCAAAGAGTACGGCTCGCGGAATAGATTTCCTCCAGATGAATATTGGTCCGCACATCAAAGAAATTCTGGCGAACGGCAAGAGCTACAGCAATCTCTTCGAGAGAGGCATTTCCCGCGCGCTCGCCGATTCCGTTGATCGTGCATTCGAGTTGGCGCGCACCTGCGCGCACCGCGGCCAGCGAATTCGCCACGGCGAGCCCAAGATCGTTGTGGCAATGAGCGCTCAGAGTGATATGTTCCGCGCGCCCCAGATGATTGCGCACGCGATGGAACATCGCTCCGTATTCTTCCGGCGTGCTGAAGCCGACCGTGTCCGGCAAATTGAGAATCGTAGCGCCAGCCTCTGCGGCGGTTTCCATCGCTTCCAGCAGAAAGCGGATGTCGCTGCGGCTGGCATCTTCCGCGGAAAATTCCACTTCCGGGCACCGTTCTTTTCCGTAGCGGACCCAAGACGAAATCGCGTCGAGAGCTTCACGCCGCGTCATGCGAAGCTTCGCTTGCAGGTGAAGGTCGGACGTGGCCAGAAAAACGTGGAGCCGGGGCTTGGCTGCGGGCTTGAGTGCGGCGAGCGCCGCTTCTACGTCTTCGCGGCGCGCACGGGCCAGCGCGGCGACGCGTACCGTGCGAACAGCCGCGGCGACGGCGCGAACAGCATCAAGCTCTCCGGCGGAGGCAACCGGGAATCCCGCCTCAATGACATCAACGCCAAGCGCTTCGAGCCTGCGCGCCAAAGCGACTTTCTCATCGCAGTTCATGGAAAAACCCGGAGACTGCTCGCCGTCGCGCAGGGTCGTGTCAAAAATATGAACGGTGTCCATGGTTTCCCCCATTCATCAGTAGAGCGCCGTCAAAGACCATTCGTCCAATTTATAATTCTTCCAGATACTATAAGTGTGGCTTATACTTACCAGGGTTTGGCGGGACGCGAACATGGACTTGAGTTCTTTGCAGGTGTTCCTCACGGTTGCGCGCGAACGCAGTTTTTCGCGCGCAGCAGCGCGGCTCTACCGCACCCAGCCGGCCGTAAGCATTGCGGTTCGCAAGCTCGAAGAATGGGTGGGCCAGCCACTGCTGGTGCGCGGGACGGGCGCGGGGAAATTGACCGAAGCAGGCGCGCTGCTTGTGGAATATGCCGAGCGCATGCTCAATCTGCGCGCTGAGGCGCGGAGGAGCCTGGAAGATTTAGCGGGACTGCGGCGCGGACGGCTTGCTCTTGGCGTGAACGAAAGCTCAATTCACGCGTTGCTCCCCGCGCTAGCGCGTTTTCGCATGAAGTACCAGAAAATCGAGATTGCCATTCATCGCGTGTATTCCCGGGACATTCCCCGGGAAATCATGAATTACCGTCTCGATTTGGGCGTGGCTTCGTATCGCCCTCCCGATGAGGCGCTCGCCTCGGTCGAGTTTCTTCGCGATGACCTCGCCTTTGTGGTTCATCCGCGCCACAGGCTGGCGCGGCTTCGCAGCGTCTCCATTCGCGAACTGGGCCGCGAGGATTTTGTGGCGCATATTGTTGCTTCTCCCTACCGGCAGCAAGTGATTCAGTTGTTTGCCAAGCATCGCGTGCCGCTCCGCATCGGCGTGGAATTGCCGACGATCGAGAGCATCAAGCGTTTCGTAAGAATGGGAATGGGAGTGGCCATTGTCCCGCGCATGTGCGTGCAAATGGAAGTGGTGAGCCGCGAATTGGCCGAAGTGCGCGTGCGCGAAATGCACTTGAGGCGCGATTTGTTTCTGATTTTCCGGCGCGATCAGCCGCTCTCGCAAGGCGCGCAGGCATTCATAAAGCTGCTGCATCCCAAAGAACCGGTACGCCCAGCAGACAGCGCCGCTCGGACAGATTAGCGGGCCGCACATAGTGGGGACTCAGGATGCGATTTCGTCGAGGGCTTTTCCGAGGCGCCTCAAACCCTCTTCCAGCATCTCTGTTTTTCCGCCGATGCCTATGCGGAAATAGTTCGGCATTTCAAAAAATCGCCCGGGGACTACGGCCGTCTCGTATTTTTCGCGCAGGAGCTGGCAAAGCGCGTCAACGTGTCCCGAAGAGAGCTGCGGGAAAGCGGTAGTTCCCTGCGCAGCAGGAATAGCGAAAAGATCGCGTCGCGAGTCGAGAAATTGTTGAAGAATCGGGCGGTTTGTTTCCAGGCGCGTTCGCGCGTACTCTTCGATTTGCTGTAAGTTATCGAGCGCAATCACGCTCAGGAGCTCTGCGACGTGTGCGGGAATCACTCCGAAAAGGTCATTAATGCGCCACATTCTTTCGGCGAGCGGCTTCGGCGCGACGATCCAGCCGCAGCGTAAGCCGGACAATCCGAAGGCCTTTGTGAGGCTGCTGGTAACGATGAAATTGCTTCCCAAATGGAATGCTGAGCGCGCCTGAGGATCAAAACAGGCCTCCAGATAAACTTCGTCCACCAGCACATGCGCATTGCGGCTTTGCGCGATTTCGCCGATGAGGCGCAGGCGGGAATCGGGCGTGCGTGCGCCGCTCGGATTGTGGAGATTTGTCACGACAACCAGGCGCGTTCGCGGCGTGAAATGGCGCTCGATTTCGCGAGGATCGAGTACAAATCCATCTTCGAGGCGCCGCGGGAAACGGCGGATGGTTGCTCCGAGATAATCGGCCACCCTCAGAAGAGGATCATACGCCGGCTGCTCAATCAGAACTTCATCGCCGGGCTCAACCAGCGCCGCCATCGCGAGATGATTCGCCATCGATGTGCCATTCGCAGCGACAATGCAATTCGGAGAA
>JASHYE010000237.1 GCA_030043155.1 Candidatus Acidiferrales bacterium
GACAAATCCGTCACGACCAGATCTTCGGCCGTGAGCTTCTCGTAAGGCACGCCGCTGGGTTTGATAACAACAAGACCTCTCTCACGCTCGATTGCGCTGGCATTTCCAAAGGTGTAGAGGACCAATCCCCGACGGACCAATTCGAGATTGGCTTCACAAACCTCTTTTCGCAGCTGTTCAAGCAACATTCCGGAACCGGCAAAACTTCTTCTTGCAAACGTTCCGACACCAAAAAGCTACTGAAGACCACCGAATCAATTGCCTCGGCCCGACACGATCTCGTCAATGGCTGCCTTGACGCGCTTTCGATTATTGGCACGGCGATGCTGCAGCGAGAATTTCGGAGCCATTGCCGTGGAATCGCGCAAGACTAAACTGGTCCGAAGGACATACTCGCTTCCCTCAGGCGCGGGGCCTTTACGCTGTACCTCTGCGAGCAACGCATGGAAAGCAAGACGGGCGATCTCTGTCTGTGACATTTTCACCGTGGTCAGAGGAGGAGTGATGAACTGCGCGAGACGAATGTCGTCAAATCCAATGACTGATATGTCGTCGGGAACCCGAATTCCGTCTTCGTATGCTTGGCGCATGACGCCAATCGCAGTCATATCATTCGAGCACAACACTGCCGTTGGTGGCTTGGGCAGGTTGAGAAGCTGTTTTAGAGCTTCGATACCGCCCTCCATCGTGTGATTTCCTTCGATCTCGTATTTTGAATCCACACGCAGCCCAACTTCCTCCATCGCTTGCAGGAATGCGCGTTCGCGGGCAACTGCGGTTTTCAGCATCAGTGGACCGGAGATGAACGCAATCTGTTCGTGGCGCAGCGCCGCCAAGTGCTGAACGGCTTGGCGAATACCGTGGAGATAGTCAATCCGAATATTGCTCATTCGCGGTAATGAGGGACCAACATCAATAAAAACTAACGGAACCTGACGCGACTTGAGATCATCGAACAGCTCTTCTTCCATTCCGAACGTGACAATTGCTACGCCTTCCACGCGCCGCTCGATCATTCGGCGCACGGACAGCGCCATGCGTTTGGGGTCGTGCACGGTTGAAGTGGTCAGGATTTCATAGTTGTGCTGAACAGCGATATCTTCGAAACCTTGAACAATTTCTGGGAAAAACGGATTGGTGATTTCAGAAACGATCAGGCCAAAAATGCGGCTACGGCCGGAAACCAACGCTCGGGCTTGCGTGTTCGGATAATATCCGAGTTCTTTGACCACCTTCCATACGCGGCGCGAGAGCTGCGGCGTCACAGTAGGCACGCCGTTGATGGTACGCGACACTGTGGCTATGGAGACTCGCGCGCGCCGCGCAACTTCATGAATGCTCAAATTCTCTCCTGTTTGTGCAGCCGCGCTTCAGGAACCCTGCGACATCCGTTTAGACAAATGAGAAACGCAACGCTCCTGAGCTCGGCGTCGCCGGATTCTGGACGAGCTGTCATCGCTTTGTCAATTACGAAGGCGATTAGCTCTGCCACCAGCGTGGCCGGCTCACTTTCCAGTAGACACCGTACCGTTCATCGAAGACGCGAGACAATGGCGCAAGGGTTATCGGATTCGATGAGCCCACAGTCCGGAATGTAAGAGTCTCGCCTGCTACTGGCTCGATCCAAGCGGCGGAACGAATATCCGCAAGGGACTTAACATCAACCGCCATTGTTCCTCGTGGCGCTCCATCGGGAGCCAATTGGGTCTCTCCGTGATCGGCATCGTACTGCATTTGTTGAGTCAGACCGTCCGTTCCCAACCGCCCTGCCAATACCATGGGACCGTATAAGACCGCTTGCTGCGTCGCGTCGCCGAGCAGCGGCTCCGCGCGCAGTCGCATGGGAAGCTTCACTTCCAAACGGTCGCCGTCCGCCCAAGTACGATCAATCTTCAGATAGCTACCGGGGCTTGAAAAAGCAGAAAGCGTCTGGCCATTTAATGCGATGGATCCACCATCGACCGCCCAAGCGGGAATGCGAATATTGATTCCCGCCGCGACGGGCGCGCTAGCCTTGATGGTCAGGCTTGTGCCCTCCTGATCGGGGAAGCGAGTCTCTTGCCGGATCGTCAAACCCTTTTCCAGCCAGCGAACCTCAGAAGCGATGAACAGATTGACGAACGTCTCATGATCATTATGAAAGTAAATGGAATCCCCAAACTTCGAGAACTCTTCCGATCCCGTACCCGTACAGCACCAGAACGAATTGAAACGCGAATTGAAGAACTTCCAATATCCGGTTTCGAGGGGAAGATAGTACATCTTGAAGCCGTTATCAGGATGCTGCGTCCCAAGCCTCGAGTTGAATAGCGTCCTCTCGTAGTAGTCCATATACCGAGGATCGGCGGTCCACTGATGCAAATGACGCGTAAGCTTCAGCATGTTGTATCCGCAGCAGCACTCCTCGGAAGACACACTGAGCTGTGTCGAAAGATTTCCCGGATCGTTGAGCCAGCGTTCTTCATTGCTAGTGCCGCCAGTGGCGTACGAGCGCTCTCCCACAACTTCGTCCCAGAAATAGCTTGCGACCTCGTGATAGTACGGTTCCGCCGTCAATTCATAGCGCCGAGCAGCGCCGATCACTTCAGGGATGTGTGTGTTGACATGGAGTCCCTTCAGTTCATCGCGATGGCCGGCCAGGGGGTCGAAAAATGCAGGCTTCTCGAACCTCATGCCTGTGAAGAAATATCCTCCATTGCCCGTAATCGCAGAAAGGTTGAAAAGCGATTCGTTCATGCCGCCGTATTCTGTCTGCAAAATACGCTGCATGTGGGCGTCGCTAATCCCTGTGGTCCAATGCCCGATCCATCGGGCCATGCCCTCGGCAACATCCAGCGCCTGCTGATTGTGGCAATACGTGTACATGTCGAGGCATCCCGCCATGATCTTATGCAAGGTATAGAACGGCGCCCATACGCCCTGTCCTTCGCGCAGACGATCAAAAAAACTCTCCGGAAAGGCACTGATGTACCCGTTGCCGAATTTTTGCTGGCATTGAGCGAGATCCGCGACGATGGTGTCACCTTTTGCTTTGACAGCCTCGTCTCCTGTGCTGGCATACATGAGCCCAGTTGCTGAGAGAAAGTGGCCCGTAAAATGGCCGCGAAGCTCGCAGCTCGGATCTTCCCAGCCACCCAGCGGCTCAGCAGAGCTCGGCAGCCCCGCATTCACGCGAAAATTGTGGACTAGGCGATCTTTGGGCAACGAATTCAAGTACTGCTGGTTCGTGCGCGCCGCGTCCAAAAAAGGGCCATCAAGCAATCGCACTTGCTCAAGCGGAAAAGGCATAGCCAGCATGGGAATCCGGTTTTGGCCCATGCGCGGACGCTGTGGAGGCACGGGTGCAGGCGCCGCTTTCGGAGGTTGTTCAGCTAGGGAAATTTTCGGCATGAAAGCAACCGCTGCTGTGGTAAGCGCTCCAGAGACAAACGTTCGCCGAGAGATACCCTTTCGAGGTTTCATATGTGTGGACACCCCAATTTCCCGGTCTGCCCAGGGTGAAAATATTCGTGCGGAGTCATGCCGAAATTTCCATAAGGTTGTGAAAACGTTTTCTTCAACGTAAACATATAGAACATCCGGGCACGAGTGTCAAGGAACGCTGGAAAGCCCGGCGGTCAGTTTGAATTTTCTTGATCGTGACACAAGGAGTCAAAATTCAAACTGACCCACTACCTAAAAAGCACATCAGCCCGGCGCACGTAATTAGCCATTCCGAGGCGCAAAACGCCAGCAGTAGAATATGCCCAGCACAAACAGGCCAGCGCCCCACCAAACGTTGGCGTGAAGATGATAGAGCACAACTGGATTTTGAGGTGGATGCGCAAATTGATAGAGGCCCGCGGCAAAGATCAGTAGGCCGTTCACCAGCAGTGCGATGCCGATGAAGAACCAGATTGAGATGGAGCTTTTCGAATCCACGTTATCACCAGAAAATGATATTCAGCGCGACGAAGACAACGCCCACGATCGTTGCCCAAACTGCCGGTCGCTGCCAGAACGATGAGTATTCCTCCTTGGGAATTTCCGTTGCGCCGTAGACGAGGCCCGCCAATTCGGGATTGGGTTTCGGCCGGCCGGCCCAACTGACAGAAACCGTGACGATCACGCAGACCAGGAACGACCACAAGGCGCGGAACATGTCCGCAGCCATCGGGCTTGCTTGGCTCGAAAGCGCGAGATAGCGCAGAGCCGCAGGATCGAACCTATCCCAGATGAACATACCGGCGGAAGCGACCGTGCCAAGCAGGAGGCCCCAGAAGCCGCTGCGCGCCGTGGCGCGCTTCCAAAACATGCCGAGAATGACCGTGCCAAACAGAGGCGCGATGAAAATGCTGAAGAGCGCCTGGACGTAATCCATGATGCTCAAGAACTGCATGGAGAAGTAGGCCGTGCCAATGCTGATGAGCACGCCGGCGATGGTGCACCACCGGCCCATATTCACGTAGTGCTTGTCTGACGCATTTTTCTTGATCAGCGCACCGTAGATGTCGTAGGTCCAAACCGTGGCGAAGGCGCTGACGTTGCCCGCCATTCCGGACATAAACCCAGCAATCAGCGCAGTGACGCCCAGGCCGAGCAATCCCGGTCCACAATAGCGGACGAGCATGAGCGGAAGGACAGCGTTATAGCTCCTGCTGCCCGCTGCGGCGATGCTCGTGCCGCTGAGGCCGGGAAGAAACGCCAGTCCCGCCAATCCGGGCAAGATCACAAAAAAGGGAACGAACATCTTGAAGGCGGCGCCGATGATGGGAGCCATTTTCGCAGCGCGAAGATCCTTCGCCGCCATCAGGCGCTGGACCTCGAGGAAGTCGGTCGTCCAATAACCGAAGGAAATGACGATTCCCTGGCCGATCAGCACGCCGACCCAGTTGATGTGTTCGGGGTTATTGAACGAGCCGAGGTAGCGCCAGAGGTGCATGTACTGGACCGAACTGTTGTGGATGATCTGAAGTTTCAAGTTGTGCCAGCCGCCGGCTTCGACGAGCGCGAGGATCGGGACCAGCATGGCGCCGGCCCAGATTAGAACAAACTGGAGTACCTCATTGAAAATAGCGGAGCGCAAGCCGCCGAGAGCGACGTAGATGGCCACGGTGATGGCGGAAACCCAGATGCTGAAGCTCATGTTCCAGCCGAGGACGATGTTCATCACGAGCGCCATGGAATACATATTGACGCCGCTCATGAGCACGGTCATGAAGGCGAAGCAGATGCCGGAAAGAGCGCGGCTGGATTCGTCGAAGCGGAGCTTGAGGTAGCCAGGAACGGAGTGGGTCTTGGAAATGTAATAGAACGGCATCATGAACAGGCCGAGGAAAAGCATGGCGGGAACGGCAGCAATCCAATAGGCGTGCGTCGCGAGCATGCCGTATTCGTAGGCGGAGCTGGCCCAGCCCATCAGCTCGAGCGCGCCGAGATTCGCGGAGATGAAGCTGAGGCCGGCGATCCAGGCGGTCATTTCGCGGCCGGCCATGAAAAAGTCTTCGCCGGTGTTCGCGTGCTTCTTCAGATAGAAACCGATGCCCAGGACGAGGGCGAAGTAGAAAACAATGATGACGATGTCGACTGGGGAAAGATGAGCGAGACGCGCTGAAGCCGCGAGGATCAGTGCAGGGGTCATGCTGTGGCGGGCCCCGGCCGGAAATGCATACTCAGAGAATTAGCGTTAGCGAGGAGTTGAATTGAGCTTCCTGAGGCTCTTGCGTGAACACGCATTCGGACGGCGAGTATAGCGCATCCGCTGGGCGCCGCTTGAAAATTGCGCCCAGCGACTGCGCCGAAGAGTTGAGGCACCGAGGGCCTAAAAATCAATCCTCGCGCGAAGCTCAACTGCACGAGGGCTGTTGATCACGTTGGCCTGGCCAAAGCCAAAACCCAGGACAGAATTCGGATGATACCCTCCGACTCCATCGCTGATGCCCCAGTTGGGGTGGTTAAAGGCGTTGAGGAACTCACCCTGCAACACGAACGCAACGTTCTCCCGTATGTGAGTGGACTTGGTGAGAGCCAGATCATCATCGAAGAAGTGCGGCCCGTAGAGCCAAATATGCTGGCCAAAAGTCCCCGGCGTCGTGTTGGGAGTCAGAAATTGTGGATTGGCCACGCCATTCGAAAGGTACTCAGGATTGATGCCGTTCTTATACGCAGCGGGAGGTTGTCCCGGTTGTGCAGGAACGACGTAGGTCCCGACCGCGCTCTGCAACTGGGATGTGGTGACGTTGTGCAAGATCACACCACCATCGCCATAGTCGTTGAATGTTTCATACCCTCCATCTATCCCAAAGGGGGAGCCTGTCTGGAAAGTTAGAATCGTCCCGATATTCCAGCCGCCGACAAACTTATCGAGCAGGTTATTGCTCGCGAGGAAGCTTCGACCGCTTCCAAACGGCAGATCATAAGTGCCGCTAACGTGCACTACCTGCCGGATATCATACGGATTTGGTCCATACCCCGTTCGCGGATCCCGAAGAGTGTAGATATTGGAGTATCCCTGCCATTGGCCGTTGGGCTCGATACCGAGAGCGTGGCCGTAAGTGTAATTCGCATCGAACTCCATGCCATGCCAAGGGTTCTGACGAAACTCCAACTGCAAGGCGTTGTAATTTCCGTAGCCCGCGTCGGTCATGTACAAAATCTGGCTTCCAGACTGGTAGGGGTTGGCTTGGAAAAAGTTAATCGGATAGCCTGCGCCTGCGCCGGTATAACCCAGTTGCGTGACACACGGGCTAAAGGACGAGCCCACAAGATTGCAGAAGTAGGGTGCGTTGCCATGAATGCTGTCGAGCGTGCCCGCCATGGCACCCGCCTGGCCCTGGAGCAGCCAATTGGTAAATTCTGAGTTTCCATAATCGATGAACGGAATTCCCGCCCCGCCGCTGGGCTCGCCAGCGAACGCCGCGTCAAAAATCGGGAGGGCTACCTGACCGGTGAGGCCGTTGTTCGCAAAGCTACAGTTGCCAGCGCCGACGCATCCTGGGTTGGCGGCAGTGTAGATTGCCAAATTCTGCTGTGCGGCTTTGAACTGCGTCAAGAAGCCGTTCTCAAAAATATTGGCCTCGTTTGGATCTTCTAAAATCCATTCGTGGACTGTATGGCTCCCTATGTAACGCGCCGAGATCACGTTATCGTGGCCGAGCTGCCGCTGGACGCCGAAGTTCCACTGCTGAACGTAGGGCTGGCCAATGTTCTGGTCGATGCCGCTGAGGCCATTTCCGAACCAGGTCTGCGTCGACTCGGGAACAGTAGTCTCATAATCCGGCAGACTGTAAAAGAACGGCGGGAGCGTGTCACCGATCGCCAAGGACCCAGGTGCAAAAGTTCCCGTGGGCTGGGCTTGACCAGCGGCAACCGCAGTCGGGCTCAGAGAGAAATATTGATAGTAGGCGAATCCGTAGTTGGAAGCGGCATCCCAGTAATACTGTTGAGGTTCCGTGAATCTTCGCAACATGAATCCTGCCTGGATCACAGTGTTCCCATCGCCGAGTTTACCAAGCCAGCTTGAACGTGGATTCCATGCGAGGCCAACTTCCGGTTGCGGGCTAACGTTCCACGGATTGTAGACGTGCTCGCGTGCATCGTAAGTGGGGTCCATGATTCCGTCCAAAACGCCTGGATTGAAGATATTTCCGATTCCGGATGGTCCCCATATTCCCGCGTTTGTGGGGCTGTGATAAGCGCCAGTCAAATCGTGGTTGTCACCGGTGAAATCCCAGCGCAAGCCGTAGTTAAAGGTTAATGTTGGCTTCACGTGCCACGAATCATTGAAATACCAGCCCCAACTCTTCATCAGTTCGTCAAGCGGATACTCACCTACGTGCGTGAAGAACTGGCCGGTTGCGAGGTTGAGGGGGAAACCGCTACCACCACCAGGATTCACCGCTGAAATTCTGCCGACAAGAGTCGCGTATAGATTTTCGGCATCGGAACGGTCCTGCTGAGCGGCACTCGAGAAATAACTCTCGAAGTCGCTCAGGGCGGGATCGCCCGTCGCCAGGCCTGTGGTGTTGCTGACGATTCCGTCCGGTGGGTTCCAATAGTGATCCTGCTCACGCCACCAGTTCACGCCGAAATTGAAATTGTGCGCCCCATGCTGCCATGTCAAGTTGTCTGAAAAGTTGAAGACTGGATAGTAGGTTGTAACCGGCAAATTCGGGAATGTTTGCCCTGACATTTCACTATACTGCGAAGGCGCTATCGCCCAAAAGACTCGCTGTTGAGTCAAGTACTGGTTGCCCACACCGTATGCATACCAATCCGCATCATAGAGGAACCCGCCTCGAAATTGATTGAGCATCGTTGGCGAGATGGTCCAATCGACGCCGAGCCCCGTCGTATAGTTGTTAAATTTGTAAGATCCACCGAGGCTGGCGTATGCCGAACCAGGGAACGGAGGCGCATCTGCGCCCGGCTGGTTTCCCTTCGTCACGTTCCAGTTGACATCCACGCGCAGTTTCGGAGAGATATTGTAATCAACGCGCGCAGCAGGGAAATAAGTGGTGGTTGGGGACGGCACGAACCATGCGATCTGATCGTAGTTGGGATCGGAGGTTGAAGTTAACTTGCCAGAACCTACCACGCTATTGATACTGGCGATCTCTTGCGCAATAGTTGGGTTTATCGTGGTAGGAAGGCCGTTGGGCTGCGCCACTTGCGTGAAAAGATTGACTTGCTGCCCCGTGGATTCCGTCAATATTCCCTTTTGAGCGGCAGACGTCAGAACAGCGTCGGTGGCCGTGTAACCGCCGGGCTGCTTGGACATTGCAAAGCTGCCAAAGAAGAAAAGCTTGTTTTTGAGGATGGGCCCGCCGACATTGCCGCCGAAATCATTGAGAATAAGAGGATTGCGCGGCAAGCCTTCGGCAT
Source organism: Candidatus Acidiferrales bacterium (assembly GCA_030043155.1). The sequence goes on from JASHYE010000237.1 coordinate 8,863, forward strand.
TGTTCGTCCAGCTATTCGCGTTCAGCGCAGAATTTCGAAAATCTTCATAGACGCCACCGTGATACCGATTCGTGCCGTTCTTGCTAACGAATGTTTCTTGCATAGCGGACTGACCGTAGCCTTCGCTCACATTGAGCTGCCCGGTGTCCACGGTCATTTCCTGAATATCTTCAAGGCGCGCCTCTACGTTGGGGTACGCATTGCCATCGAATTTCATGCGGGCGCTCGAAGCGACCACGCCATTGATGTTGTTTCCCTGCGCGATCACCGGCAGACCATTCCAGGTGTTCGTGCCGTAGCCGCCATTTACCGATGGTGAGGCTGCATATCCTGGAGTGAGAAACGCGAGGCTTGTAATATCACGCCCTCCCAGAGGCAGGTCCTCGATTTGCTTCATGTCAACTGTCGTGGAAATAGCATCACTCGTGGTCTCGAGCAGCGGAGTTACAGCCCCATTGACTTTCACAGTCTGAACGGCAGTGCCGACCTTTAGCGTCACTCTGAGATCGGTCACGCGGTTCGCCTCGGCAATCACGTCATTAAATTCCTGGCTGGCAAAGCCTCCTTTGTTTATTGTCAGGGTGTACACCCCGATTGGCACAGCCACGAAACTGTAGGTTCCGGCGTGCGTCGTTTTTCCTTTTGTCACTGCGTTCGTACTCACGTTGGTCAGAACCAAATCAGCATCGGGGACAACCGCTCCACTCGCGTCCAAGACGCTCACCGTCACCGTGCCGACAGTGGTTTGACCCCAGGCGGGCAAGGCAGAAAGCGCGAGAATGGCCATCAAGCAAATTGCCACGCTGCTGAGCGCGCGAATAAAAATCCGCGACATAAAAGCCTCCTTGAAAATCAGGCGCAAACCTTGCGCCACGGGATTCTTGCGGTTGTGTTGGCCGAATTCAAACGGAGACACTGGAAAAAATTGCAGTGGACGGAATGAAAATCGGAATCGGTTTGCAGCGCGGAACGACCCGAGAGGGTGCCGCATCCAGGGTTCTGAAAGTAAACGTTTACTCAAACAACTCACCCCAAGTAAACCTAGTCACCCGATAATGCCTGATTTTTACAATCCACGCACATCCATTGTCAAGGTAAATTTTGTAATTTCACCCACTCGCGCGGTCTCTGACGCACTTTGCCTGGCTCACTGCCTGAAAAATGGAAGCGAGATGACCCAATTATCCAGAAGTGGTAAGCGTTTACAGGATACGTCCTAGAAACCGAGCGAACCGTCAGGTATGCAAGGCTGTACGGGCCGAATTGTGCTAGAAAGGATTCAGTCCTGAGTCGTAAAGGTTGCGGCATGAGAAGGGAAGAGCATCAAGCCATCCGGCGGATCAGAGTTCGGCTGCCTTTCACGGTCGTCACTGCCATTACGCTTTTTCTCTCGATTGGGTTAGCTGAGTCCAGCCGAGCTGAGGCGATGATTGGATCCCAGCATGAAGATGCTTTCCAGAAGCAAACGGCCGCGGAATCGGATCTCCGTACCGGCATCCAGTTGACGCAAAATGGTCGCTTCGAAGATGCCATTCCTCACTTGCTTGCGGCGCAAGGGCATGTCGCCGATGAATATGCAGCGAGTTTTGATTTGGCCTTGTGTTACGTGGGAATCGGGAAATTCAAGGATGCAGTCGGGGTTCTGCGTTCATTAAAGGATGAAGGTCATGCGACGGCGGCGGTAAATAATCTGCTGGCGCAAGCGTGGATAGGCGCAGGCCAGCCGCAAGGAGCACTTTCCGCTTTCCAAGCAGCCGTCCAGGAGACACCAGACGATGAAAAGCTCTATGTCCTGGTGGCGGACCAGTGTATGGCGAGCGGAGCCTACGACCTCGGAATGCAGGTCGCTGACGTTGGATTGCAGCACCTGCCGCGTTCGGCGCGGCTTCATTATGAACGAGCCGCATTTTCCACGTACGAGAATCAGGTCGAGCAAGCATCCTCGGAGTATGAAATGGCCGCGAGGCTCGCTCCAGGAAGCGACATTTCTTATATGGCTATCGCACAAAATGATTTACTTCAGGGAAAAATTCAGGATGCAATCCAGGTGGCGCGCAAAGGGATCGAGAGTGGCCATGGTAATTACATTCTGCTGACGATCTTCGGCGATGCGGTCGCGCGAGCGGGAATTTCCCCGAGCGAGGCTCTTTTCTCAGAGGCTGAACAGGCGCTGACAAAATCAATCGCAGAACGGCCGCGCTATGCGCCGTCGCATCTTGCGCTGGGGGAACTGCTGCTCGACGCAGGGCGAATGGATGACGCAATCAGCCATTTGGAACAGGCCCGGGCGCTCGCGCCGGCGGATCCAGCGGTGTACTCGCATCTGGCAATTGCCTATCGGCGCAAAGGTCGAGCCGACCAGGAGCAACAGGCGTTGGCAACGCTCTCGAAACTGAACCAGCAGCAAGCACAAAAATACAAAACGGATTCTCCAGACAAAGCTGGTTACGGGGCCTCAGCGCCGGCGAACCACAAGCCGTCTCAATAAAAGGACTTGGTAGGACTCTAGGCGTGCGGCGGAATTCGTGGAAAAGGGCGGCGAATCAGGCCAATCCCCTCCTGCACAGATATGATCTGATCCGCAGGGATAGCTTCGAGCCTCGTTGTCGCCCCGCTCGGCCAATCGATTTGCAGCGAATCGATTGCGCGGCGACCTCCAAGGCCAAAGTGAAGCCGCGGATCTTGGGCTGACTGGTAACTCATCCCGCCTTTTTTTTGTTGATAAAGAACCAGATTCCCCGCCGCGAGTTTGACGCGCGTGCCGACGGCGTCGCGATTCGATTTCGTTCCGATCAGGAAAATCTCAAGCCAGTGGTTCGTATTCCCTCCATCATTGCGGAACAGTTGAGGGGCTTCGCCATTGTTGTTCACGAGAATGTCCAGATTGCCGTCATTATCGAAATCTGCTACTGCCGCGCCGCGGCTTACACGTGGCAGGAGAAAATCGGCGCCCAAGGCGGTACTGACATTTTGGAAGGTTCCGTTCCCCAGATTTCTGAACATCAGCTTTGGTTCAGCATAGTGGACAGAGGAGTTGTAGCGCTCAATGTTGTCGAGAACGTGCCCATTGGCCATGAAAATGTCGGGCCAGCCGTCGTTGTCGTAATCCATAAATCGCGTACCGAAACCGCTCATGTGAAATGTGGCGTACCCGAGCTGTGATTGCATGGTGTCGTCATCGAATGTGCCATCGCCGCGATTGCGATAAAAGCGGGCCAGCTGCGAATCGAGATGAGTGACAATCAGATCCATTTTTCCGTTGCCGGTCGTATTTGCCGCGTCTGTTCCCATTCCCGCTTCGGGCAAACCGTCTGCGCTTACAGCGACTCCAGCGAAATAGGCAACCTCACGAAATGTGCCGTCCCGATTGTTATGGAATAAGAAGTTCGCCATGGAATCGTTGGCGATAAAAATGTCCTGCCAGCCGTCATTGTCATAATCGAACGTGACAACGCCGAGGCCATTGCCGGGCCTCAGTCCAACGCCAGATTTTTGGCTGACGTCTGTGAATGTTCCGTCGCCGTTGTTGTGGAAAAGGGTAGGAGGCTCACCATTGTAATCATCCGGATGGCAGTAGCTGCGCATGCCCGGGCCGTGGTCGCCGCACCAGAAGTTGCGATCAGGAGACCAGTCCACATAGTTTGCGATCACCAGGTCGAGGTGCCCATCGTTGTCATAGTCAAACCACGCGGCGCTCGAGGCCCAGCGGCCGGAGTTCTCAACGCCGGCGCGGACTGTTACATCGGTAAATGTGCCGTTGCCATTATTATTGTGATACAGAATGCATCGACCATAGCCAAGAACTAACAGATCCGGGAAGCCGTCATTGTCATAGTCCCCCACGGCGACACCCATGCCAAACAAGCCCTCAGCCCCGACGCCAGCTTTTTCCGTTACATCGGTGAATGTTCCGTCTCCATTGTTTCGATAAAGAGCGCTGCGCAAAGGATGAGGCGGCGTGTAAAGGCGTGTCGCCGCGCCGTTGACAAGATAGAGATCGAGCAGGCCGTTCTGGTCGTAATCGATCCACCCACAGCCGGAGCCCATGGTTTCGATCAGGTATTTTTCCGGAGAAGCAGCGTTATCGTGCCGGAAGCGAATTCCGGCAGCCGCCGCAATGTCGACGAACTTGATCGGTGGAGATCTGTGTTGCCTCTTCCGGGATAACGCAGGTATCGCGGCCGTCAGGCCCATGTACTTCAGTAGGTCTCTTCTGGAAATTCCGGAGGAGCTTTTCACCAAGGAGTCTCAATCAAGAAAATGGGAAATCTTGCCGGCGTACATCGTCATTATGTGTGACTGATTCCATCTGTCCATGTTAGATGGATACCTCTATCGGATGCCCTTCAAAAACAATTTCCCGCGTCGTCTGGCCGGCTTTGATTTCCATGTGTCGCCGCAACGGAGGCAGCATCCGCGATCCCGGCACGAGATGTAAACTCAGTACCCGTTTTGAATCATTCCATTTCATCTGAATGCCCATCCACTCGCCTCTGCGGTAGTTAAAAGATTTGCCATCATCTTCATAAAGCAAAAACGAACCGTCAGCGCCCAGATAGATGGTTACACATAGTGGCCCTTCGACTTTCTCTTCAGTGTATTGCTTAACGGGACCCAGAGGCACGATGGCCCCAGCACGAACGAACAGCGGCAAAGTCTCCAGATCAACTTCGCGGCTGATTTCGCGGCCTCCTTCTAGTCGTTCATTCGTCCAGAAATCGTACCAATCACCGCGAGGCAAATAGACTGACCTCGAAGCCGCTCCCTTTTCATATACCGGCGCCACCAAAATATCTCGTCCCCAAAGATATTCGTCGTCCCGCGCAACAGCCACAGGGTCGTCAGGATAGTGCAGCCAGAGCGCCCGCATAATCGGCAGGCCCGTGATAGAGCATTCACGAACAGTGCTATAGAGGTAGGGCATCATTCTGTAGCGTAGCTCAAGGTATTTCCGGCAAATCGGCTCAATCTGAGGGTTATGAAGCTGGCTCGCATCGGGAATCGCCGCACCACCGTAATTGCTTATTTCGATTGGACCGGGATCGCCGGTATCCCAACCCCATGGCAGACGCAACTTCCAGGTTCTCCCGTGACAACGGAACAGCGTGCAGAACGCGCCGAACTGAAACCACCTCAAGTACAGCTCAGCGGTGAATTCTCTTGTTGGCACGAAGCCGCCGATATCCGTACCCCAGTACGGAATGCCTGAAAGCGCTGTATTGATGGCGTTCGGAATGTGAGTCTTCAGCGTTTCCCAGGTTGAATAAACATCGCCGGACCACAAGAACGATGCATACCGTTGCATCCCAGCGTATCCGTTCCGGTGAAGGGCGTAGGGACGCTCGTTTGGACGGTCGATCTGCGGGCCTTCCCAATACATGCGGTTACGAGTCAAACGCGACGCCGCGTCGAGCGAATCACCTTCATCCGGCCACCAACCATCGACGCCCATAGCGAAATCCTTGCGATGCGCATCCCAGTAGCAACTCGCTTCCGTTTCATCGAATCGCGCCAACGTACATCCATTATGCACGGTGCCGTGCAATGTGCGCGTGAGAATCACCGTATGCAGAACAGCGTGAAAATTCTCGCGATGAAATTCGTTCAGAATTTCTTTCGGATCGGGGAAAACTCGCGAATTCCATTCGAACGACCCGTTCTCAGTATTCCATCCCGACGGGCAGAAACCAGTGCCCAGGTAAATCAGCGCATCGCACGGGAGCTTCTTGTCGCGAAACGTCTTCGCCTCGTCGAGGATCTCCTCGCGGCTAGCGAGCGTGCGATGAGACTGCTGATAACCTAAACTCCACAGCGGAGGCATCTCCGCATGTCCGGTCAGGCGCGCATATTCAGACATGATGGTTGCCGGCTCGCGCGCTGTTACGAAAAAGATGTCAAGTGGCAGCGCATTATCCAGGTCCTTCGCTTCGAACTTGCTTTCGTCGCCCGTGAAATCAAATGTGCCATACGGTTGATGAATGAACATCGCCCAACCGGAAGTCCCAATGAGCCAGGGAATTGGAAGTCTCCCCCCGTGCGTCGCGAGTTTGTAGCCGCCCTGTCCGCTGCGCATTGCGTCAAACGAACGGCGCCGGTCAAATTGCGGCCCACCCTCGCCAAGGGCCAATAAGGGGGCGTTACCTGTCGCAAAAGCAACTGCGCCAGTTTCTCGATCGACCGTGAGTCGTTGAACTGTTCCCGCCGAAGCGCTCTCAATTGTGAACGTCAATGGTTGATCGCTGATGCGGATCGTCACGTCTCGTGACTTTATGGTTTGCGGATGTTGAGTTCCGCGCCATCTCCCGGCCGGCTCTCCCCATGATTGCCGGACCAGAGAACCATCGCTGGGAATTGTGCCTACCGAACCATCCTTGATAGGAAGGATGCTCAACCGGAACGTGTGCTCACTGACGGTAGAAATTTGAATCTCTACGTCGCGACCAGCGATCTGAGAACTTTCAGTCGCCGCTCCATCTTGCGCAGGCAACATGTATGCCGCGCAGGCCGCAGTCATTCCTTTCAGGATTTCCCGGCGTCTATATTGTTTGTTCACCTGGGCCTGTCCTCTGCGCTCGAACTCTGAACGCTTCTCGCGGTGAGTTCGACCCAAGTAGCATCCTTGGCGAGTGGCACGACGTAAGCGTCGCGCACAACTTGAAACGGTTTTGACGGCTGATAGGTCCCAACACCAACGATCTTTGCCGGTTGCTGGATCCGCAAGAAGGCCGTCGGCGTAAAATCTGTCGCTGGAGCGAGCGCAATTCGCACCACTCCTGTCTTTGCATTCAGCTCGACGCTCTCGAATTCGCCGGCATCGAGCGTCAACCAAAGACCCACTGGAGCGATGTACACGCGCATGCGAAAGGAATCGAGCGGGGTCACACTGATTTTTTCCCCTTCCGCACGAATATTCCCGCCAAAAGCCAGCCAGCCGAACTCAGGATGATGAACAACATAAGTAGCCGTATTGAAGGCATGCCCGAAAAAATTTGGACCGTAATCGCCCGAATACGGATCGAACTTCAGCATGTCAGGAAACGCGTGAAACGCAACTGACGCGAACCCATCCTGATCAATGTCGGTCAGAGCGCCCATGGTTCCGCCGTACCCGACGCGCAGGAGGTAAAAATCATCCGGATGCTCGCGGTATTCGGCGAGCAGTGGGATGGCGTTAATTCCGGAACCATAGTGATGAAGTTGGCGCTCGAGTCTCTGAATTTTGCCCGCATAAATAAAATCCCAATATCGACGGGCGCTTCCGTTGTATCCCCAGTTTGGTATCGTCGGGTCGTAGCCGAGAATTGCATCCAGCGTCACGTTAGCCTTTTCTTCATAGCCGAAATATTTCATCCACGCATAGACTTCTTCCTGTCCTGTTGAGTCCCACGGCATCTCGCTGCCGAAGGGATATGCTTCTTGCTTCCACCTGTCCGCACGCTCGCGCATCACTTGTTCGAGATAGGCCGCCTGTCCCGTTATGCCTTCGCGCTGTAGGTCTTGCAAGATCTTCACGAAGATGTCGCCTTCCATTTGGCCGAAGCGTGCCAGTCCGGGAGCAAACTCAGTCATCGCGATGGATGTCCGGTAGGCATGCATCAAATACCATTGCCAGGAATGATCGGTGACGAGGCCTTGATGATAGCGCGCCAGCCGGTACAGCGCCCAATAGGCAGCAGCCACGTGAGGATAGTTGTAAGAGCGGTCGATCGCTTCGGATTGCTGCTTATTCCAGCTTGTCCAACTGCCCCAATCAACGTCAGGCCGGTAATAACTTCCAAGCACGTCACCCGGCTGGTAGTAGAAAAGGCTCTTCCTCACCCCATAGCGGTATTCGTCTGTCTTGTATTGAATACCGCCCCACAAAACCTTATCGACAAACTGCTGATATTTGTCGACCTCTTCTTTGTCTGGCTGGCCAAACTCTTTCATGGCCGCCGCAAGCCACGAACCTGCACCGCCTTCGTCACTGAGACCCGCAATCCAAACACGGGGATCCTGCGTCACTATGGCATTTGCTTGCCGGTCGTAGGTCATCACCGATGGACTGCGATGGAAAGGATCGCTCGGATCAACAAACCATTGCTTGGTCGTCAAGAAATGGCCCAAATCTGTGACCACCTGCGACTCTGGCATGATCACGAAGTAGTTGACGGTTTGTTTCAAGCCATTTTGATATGTGATCGTCAACCGTGACCGGCCCCATGTGTGCCCGCGCAGCGTGTAAGCTTTCCACCCACCGGCTGTAGCAGAATTTTTTTCTATCGCAATTGCTCCTGCTGGATCGACCGTCATCGAGCGAATCGGCTTCGCATATTTCAGGAATAGTCGCGCGTCAATATCCAGTGGCAGAACGTATCCGGGCACTCCGACGGCAACAGGCCGGTCATTTGCCGCAAGCGTCTTCTCGATGTCAGGGATAGAATCCGAGAGCACGAATTTGACTCCGTACGTCTTGGACTCGCCCGGGGCAAGCCTAAGCAGGCTCGGAGGATTCCACGGCTGTGCATTTTTCCATTCGTTTTCGGCGTACGCTGTGCTGTGAACCATCCAATCGTAAAATCCCTCGAAGGTCACTCCCCGCGGCGTTGGATCATTGAAAATCTGCACCGTGCCATCAGGTTTGCGGTCATCCAGAATCGGTTTATAAGCTTCGAAGGGTGTCTTGCCATCGGGCACCACCAAAAGCGCCGGCCCGTGACCGTTCAGCCGAGTCACCTGCAAATAGCCAGCGTCTTCGCCGATATAGGGATCGTAGAAAGAGCACTTCGCGTGTGCTTCTTCCAGACTGCGGTCTGTCAGCACGTTATTGAAAATCATCGGAATCCCGAGCGCGCCAATCTCGACGGGATGATTTGTCTCGTTTTTCAAAGTGAACCGCAGCGCAAGCTTTCCGTTTTCGAGTGCCCAGGTACGCGTGAGCTTCAGCGGAAAATCCGCCGGGAGCGTGGCTGCAAGGTCCGCTGCTGCTAGAACGTTCCCAGATGCCGCGAGCGCCTTTATGGGCTCACGCGAAAACGCGGTGGAATAGCTCTTCCATGCGCCTGACGTCCCCGCGCGCAAACGAAAGTCGATATCGCCAAGGTGGTAGTAGCCATTCTGCGACCGCTGCACGAGCAAATCGCCTGGCGTGAAGTCAAAGCCGCCGGCGCCTTTCGGCTTGAGCGCAGCGACCGTTTGCGACGAGCGCACTAGACTGAAGTCGAAGTCAGGCGTGCTGAAATTCTCGATTCCCTCGGTAAGCATTGGCCCGGGCGTGATGGCTTGCTGAGAACCTCGGCTCTGCGCTTTTACAGCGTGGTGGAGCGCCAAGCCGAAGATCACCGCAAGCACTCCTGTGAAAAGCACTCGCCAAAATTGGTTCGCCGGTGTCGTCAACTGAGGAACCTCATTGTTTGCGAAAAACTCCGCTATCTTATTAATTCGGGAAAACGTTTACACGTACGCGGGGGATTGTGATACAACTCCCCGCGAGAAGCAAAAAAATCTAAACCGCGCCTTAGGCGTATCCCGGCTGGAGATCATCTATGGATCGTCGAGATTTTCTAAAGAACTTGGCTGTCACAACGGCTGCGGCGCGCTACTTTCCCAAAACCGCAACCGCCGCCGAGCACCGTGAAGAGACTTCCAGCGGGCCGCGAAAGACGATTGCAGCCACCCCGGGCTTGCCCGATACCGAAGGCCACACGCAGATTTGCGAATTCAAGATCGATTCCATTACGTGGAGAGTCTTTGAAGACCTTCGCACTCGCGACGGTGTTATCACTTTTATCCCTGCGACGGGAAACAGCTGCATTCTGCCGAAGAGTGCCGAAGCGGTATTCGCTGAAACCGCTGTTCCTTATTTGGGCCTCAGTCTAAAGGATATTGGTATGTCCGGCCGCGACTTGCTGGCAGACAAACTCTTGCAGAATGGCGATCCCGAACCCGAGCAAGTGAAATCGGCTGCGCCACCCATGGCTTCCGGCATGGGCCGCCGTCCCATTTATTTTCGCTTGCCCTGGAATACGTTTGTCGGCACGAAAGAATGCTTCGACACCATGCCCGTGTATCCCAGCGGGAGCACTCGCACCTATCATCCCGGCCAATACTTCCCCGAATTGAACTCTCCGGCTGCATCCGAGAAGCGTTTCGAAGGCCTCGTCGGAGGCTGGATTCCTGCAATCCGCAAGGTCATGCCGATATCCGATTCCAGTTATGACGAAGTGATTGTTTTCGGCGACGTGGAGGCTCACGATAAATTCATCGTCCAAACCTGGCACCGAACGGCCCGAATCGAAAATGGGAAAATGACCAAAGTTGTCTACGGCCATAGTTATCCAGCATTTCCTCCCGCGCGCTTGGATCCGCAGCCAGAAGATTTCTACCGCATGCTTTTGCTTTTTGCGAACTACTGGGACAAACAGTTGCACGATGTTGCCGCTGCGTCTATTCCACAAAACGATTGGATCAACATGTCCCGCTACGCTTTCGCGAAAGAGCTGATGGTTCGCCCGGGCGGCGTTTACCCCAAGTACGGAGCCGTTGATCGCGATTATTACGGCTCAGAATACGATGGCTTTCAGGACATTTTTACGATGTCAGTCGGCGCCAATCTCGAATGGGGCCGATTCGAGATGGCCCGCGCTGTGATCGACAATTACCTAAGCGATTTTACTAATGCCAAGGGCATGATCAATATGCGTGGCCCGGAAACAGCTCAGTTCGGCATGGAATTGATGCTGTTTGCAAAGTATTTCAACTACACGCGCGACAGCGCATTGCTCCTGAAGCACCAGGAAAAGATCGCTGCGACCGCCAAAATGCTCTGCGAAATGCACGATGCAAGCCTGCAATTGCCCAAAGATGATCCAGGCTACGGGTTGATTCATGGCTGGAGTGAATCGGATTCTTGCCTCGCTCCCAAGCCTGAAACCTGGTGGCTTCCTTATTTCGCGAATAGCGCCTTCGCAGCTCGGGGCCTGAAGGATCTCGCGAATATGTGGCGAAAGATCAAGCACGGAGCGGATGCCGGAGGAATGGCAGCCGACTGGCTGCGCCGCAGCAAGACTTTGCAAGATGCCGTGGTCGCGAGCATGAGAAACAATATTCGCAGCGATATGCAGCCTCCTTATATCGGCACTTATCCCGGAACGAAGCTCACCGTTTGGGAATCAATGGAAAAGGAGCGGCCCAGCCCGCAGCAGTGGGCGCACAGACCGTATGCCGAACTCTTGCACGCCGATATGCTGCCGCCGGACTTGGCCAATACTGTGATCGATTGCATGCGCGCCTATGGTGGCACCACGCTCGGCATCGTCGCAAACATGGAGCGGCCTCATCCTACCGGCCGTGACATTCTAGGTTTCATTTCTTATGGCTATGCGCTCGCGCTTCTGCGCCTCGATCGAATTGAAGAATACCTGCTGTTCCTTTACTCCCACCGTTTCCATGACCACACGCGCGGAAGCTGGACGGCTGGAGAAGTTGCGGGAATCGAAGGCGGTACTGCGACTTTCTGCATCCCCGCGCAACAAACGATTCCGTTGCTTGTCCGATGGATGCTGGTTCTCGAAGATTCTGACGAAGACCGGCTCTATCTCGGCAAGGGCATACCGCGAGACTGGCTCGCGTCCGGCAACGATATCAGAATTGACCAGGCGCCCACGCGCTGGGGCCGCGTGAACTTCCAAATGAAGTCCGACATGCCTGCAAGGAAGGTCACGGCGAATGTCGCGCTCGCCCGTCCGGGCGCGCCGAAGGAGCTGCACGTGAAGTTTCGTTTGCCCAAGGAAAATGCTCTGCAGGGTGTCACCGTCAACGGTCATACCGCCAGACTCGGTGGCGCACACGGCGACGTTGCCATTTTTCCGACAGGCAATCGAGAGCGATTTGAGATTATCGCGGAATTTAACTGAAGCCGTGTAGGCGGAAGAAGGGAGAAATCATCATGACCTGGATAAAAACCGTCCCACTCACGGAAGTGGCGGAGTCTCTGCGCCGCGCCATTCAAGAACAGCGGCAAGCCTACCCACCTGAGTACTCGACGCCTGTTTTTCCCACGAAGGACGGAGCGTCGGCCATCGTTGCTTCGCATTCGCTCATTCCGAACGCGCTTCTTCACGCGTTCTCAACCTTTGGCGCTCTGATGGCTCCCGATTTGCCGCTCTGCCGCCGCCAGCACGAGCTGATCGCTACGGTAGTTTCGGTCACCAATAAGTGCTGGTATTGAATCGAATCCCACGCAGAGTTTCTGCGTAGAGTCACATCGGATGCCGCATTGGTCGAAGCCGTGAGGCGCGACTATACAACTGCTCCATTGTGCGACGCGGATCGCGCGATGCTCGACTACGCGGTGCGGCTGACGAAAGACGCCACAGCTATCACGCGCGACGACCACGAGCAACTAAGAAAAGTAGGATTCGACGACACCGGCATCCTGCAGATTACCTTGATCGCTTCGTGGTTCAATTACATCAATCGAGTCGCCGACGCATTGGGCGTAGGACGGGAGTAATATCGTTTTCCCGAATCCTGTCCCTCCACCTCCATGCCGGTGAGTTTTTTCACGCATTTTCTTGAGGCGTGATCCTTCAGGACTAAATTCAATTCGAGTTGTGTGCCGCAGGCGCTTGTTTGGGCGAGTCGTGTCGATAATGAAAGAGATAGCTGGATGGCGGAGCGCCCGAGACGGCACGAGTATCGTAGAGCAAGCGATACGTTAAATGACGAACATCGCTCGGGAAGCTGATGCCCGGCGGATATGGATAAAAATGAAGCGTGTGTGTCGGCAACGGAGCTACGGTGCCGCCAAACTTTGCGTAGAAATCCATGTCCTTGTCGAAACCATCGGCGTAGAAGAAATAATCGCG